>NZ_RPZY01000054.1:0-78723 GCF_008661855.1 Varibaculum sp. | reverse complement strand
GGATTGGGGCGCAACTGGGGGCTAAACAGTTCTCGGTGAGTGCAGCAATCGGAGGTCCTTGGGGAGCTTTAGAAGCCACTCTGCCCACCCTCTTGGTGGTAGCAGTCTATCCTTTCATGCATTCCCTGCGCCTGCCGGTAATCTTAGCGCTGGCTGCCACGTTTATTTTTGCGTCTATTCGTCTGCTACGCCGTCAAAGCTTAAGGCAAGTATTAGCCGGTCTTGCCGGCACTTTAATCAGTGTGTTTTGGGCCTGGCGTAGCGGGCAAGTCGAGAATTTTTTCGCTTTCGGTTTTTGGATAAACGGGGTTTACGCAGCGGTATTAGTCGTCACTATTCTTTGTCGGCGACCAGCTATTGGGTGGCTAGTTGCGGGGATAAGCGGAAAACTGAGCAGTTGGCGTAAACACAGTTCCCGTAGGTTCTATAACCTTGCCCGGACTTGCACCTGGATGTGGGTGGCACTGTTCACGGTGAGATTAGCGGTAGAACTACCCCTGTATTACGCGAATTTGTTGGTTCCGCTGGGAGTAGCCCGCCTTATTCTAGGTCTGCCCGCATTCGCCCTCGTCGGTTATTTCAACTGGGCTCTACTGCGCGAGGAAACCGCTAAATTACGGGCTAGCGATTAGCTGATTTAGGAACTAACTAATCCTCTTGTGCGGGGTCGGTGATTTCTTCGGGAGGGGGAGCAAATAGGGTACTAATCTGCTCTAAATCAGCTTCGGTTTCGGAACTGAAAAGAATCAACAACTCATCTAGACCTTGCAGTAGCGTATCCGGGCGAGGTGACAGAGGACGAGAATCCCGCAAAACCGCTGCTAACACCACCGAGGGAGGTAAATCTAAGGTAGATAGAGGACTGCCGATTAACGGTGAATCTTCCGGAACCGTCAATGAATACATATTCGTGTCGGAAGTGTGGAAACGGAACAAATGTACCGGAATCCCCACCGACACCACTTCCTCTACCAGGGAAGTCATAACTCGCGGGGTGGACACGGCAACATCTACGCCCCAGGCGTCATCAAAAAGCCACTCGTTTTTCGGGTTGTTTACCCGCGCCACCGTTTTCGGCACCCCAAACTCGGTTTTAGCTAGCAGACAGGCAACCAGATTCACTTTGTCGTTCCCGGTAGCGCACACCACTACATCGGCTTGCCTGATTTCGGCTTTCGAGAGAGCATCCAGGGAGCAGGCGTCCCCTAAAACCCAATCCGCTTGCGGAATCGAGGCAACCTCCATCCGGGAAGGATGGTTGTCCAACATAGTAACTTCATAGCCGTTAGCTACCAGTTCTCTAGCTATGGAACGTCCCACAGAGCCGGCTCCGGCAATCACAATCCGCATTTTAATCCTCCTGCTGTGGGGGACGTTTGAAAGCCCGCTCGATTTCGGCTGCCCTTTCGGCGGGGACAGTACAAATCAGTTCGTCACCTTGTTGAACAACCAGGGTAGATAGGTTGAAATAGGCTTCGCCGTCTCGCCCGATATAGGCGATTTTAATATCTAGTAGTTTCTGGATTTGCTGCAAACTAAGCCCTAGCCAGTATTCACTGGGGATAACTCGCAGGATTTTCACCTGGTAAACCGAGTCGCAATAGACAACTTGGGAATCATTGGGCAGCATTTGTCGCAACATTTCCGAGGCTGTCCACGACACCGGAGAAGTAGTGTTGATTCCAAGTTTGCGATAAATCTCGGCGCGGCGAATATCGTAAATCCGGGCAACCACGCGGTCTATCCCAAAGGTCTCACGGGCAATACGGGCCGCCAAAATATTGGTGTTGTCCCCGTTCGAGATAGCCGCAAAAGCGTAGGCTTCCTCGATATTGGCTCTTTCTAGCACTTCCCGATCGAAACCGATTCCGCTAACTTTTTGACCCGAAAAATCGGTGGGAAGTTTACGGAAAGCCTCGGTGTTGGAGTCGATAATAGCTACCGAGTGCCCCTGTTCGTCCAGGGTCTGTGCAATCCGGGCTCCTACTCTGCCCGAACCTAAAACAACGAAGTGCATGGAAGTAGCGTAAACCTTTTTTCCAGTATTTTCAGCTTCCACCTGGTTAGCAACTGTAAGATTTCTGTAGATAGTGGGATGATCGGGAGGTGAAAGGTATGCAAAACCGTTTCAAATCTCAGGCAGATACTGGGCAGTCCGCTGCTGATAGCGGATTACCAAAACGCTACGCGCTGCCGGTTTTCACTACTAACGCGCTTTCTTCTGTCTCCTATGCCCCCGACCAGATTCTTCTCACCTTAGGGTTGGGAGGAATCTTTGCATCCGGTATTTCGCTATGGGTGGGGTTAGCGGTATTTGCGGTGATGGCGATAATAATTATTTCTTATCGGCAAGTGGTACGTGCCTACCCTAGCGGAGGGGGAGACTATGAAGTCTCGCGGGAAAATTTGGGACTTTCAGCTGCCTTGGTTACGGTTAGCGCCTTGCTCGTTGATTACTGTTTAACTATCGCGGTTTCAACAACGGTAGGTGCGCACTATCTTTCGGCGTTGATTCCCGCGTTTAGCGACTATCAAATAGAGGTAGCTTTAAGCATGGTCGCGCTATTGACTGTACTTAACCTGTTGGGGGTGCGCGAGTCTGGGCGGCTATTCGCTATCCCCGCCTATCTGTTTATGGGGGCTATCGGTCTGCTCGCGGTTTTCGGGCTAGTGCAAGAGGGGATGGGAACGCTAGGGCAAGCTGCCAGCGCGTCACTAAAGATCATGCCACTTGAGCCTTATCAGGCAGGACTTACGGGATTAGGAGGAGTGCTGCTGTTCCTGCGCGCATTTTCCGGAGGGTGCGTCGCCTTGAGCGGAGTTGAAGGGATTAGTAACGCAGTTCCGGCTTTTAATCGACCGCGTCCTAAAAACGCGCGAATCACCCTGGTGCTGTTCGGGCTGATTAGTGCCACTATGATGCTTTGCGTCCTGCACCTAGCGAAAGTTACGGGAGTTAAGGTTCCTGCTTTTGATTCTCAGATTCTTCCCCCTGATAATCACCTAACTACCAGGGAGATTCCCCCGGTAATTTCACAGTTAGCCGACACAGTATTTACTTCTGTCCCGCTCATCGCTTTTTTGGTTACTGCCACCACCGCCTTGATATTAGTTTTTGCGGCTCACAGTGCTTTTAACTGGTTCTCCCAGCTGACTCAGGTACTTTCACGCGACAGATTCTTGCCTCCGCAGTTTTTTCGACGGGGAGATAGGCGTTCCATCTCGCTTTCGGTTTTCCTACCTGCCCTGTTGGCAGCAGTATTGATTTGTGTAACCAATGCCCACGCCACCAAGTTAATCCACATGTATATAGTGGGTGTGTTTATTTCTTTGACTGTTTCGCAGCTGGGAATGCTTAGATATTGGAAAGTTAAACTCAGGATTCGCACCTTTAAGGAGAGTAGAAAAGTTTTGCGTCGCCGTTGGATAGTAAACGCAATTGGGTTTATCTGCACCGCAACCGTACTTGCGGTGGTAACTCTTTCTCGTTTTACCTACGGCTCCTGGGTGGCGTTAGCGCTGATGGCAGTGGTGTTTTTGCTGTTATGGTCGATTGGTAGCTACTATCGGCACTCCGGTAAGCAAATAACCGTTACTGATTACGAAGCCGGTCGGGCGATGCCCTCGCGGGTTCAAAGCCTGGTACTGGTTTCTAAACTGGATAAACCCACGATGCGTGCGATTGCGTATGCCCGTGCCGCACACCCGTCCTCATTATCGTTAGTACACGTAGATATTGATTCCGCAGAGTTCAACAGCCTTAAAGAAAACTGGCTTGCCAGTGGGCTGGAAATCCCGCTTACCGTTTTGGCCTCGCCTTTCCGCGACATAAATGGTCCTTTAGTGCAACATATCCGATCGCTGCGTCGGCGCTGTCCGCGCGACCTAGTGACGGTTTATATCCCCTTCTACTTGGTGAAATATCCTTGGCAAAAGTATTTACATAATCGCTCTGCCAAGCATATTCGCCGCCAGCTACGGGATATACCAGGGGTGCTGGTGGTGCTGGTTCCTTGGAACCTGTCTGATAGCTTAGAACGGGCAGCGCTGCGGGCTGGAGTTGAGCCTTTGCGTCCTCCCGAAGAATACCGTCACTCATCCCCGGTGTTTAGAGGTCGTCCGCAAGATTTAACTAAAGGAGCTTTCATGGGCGACGATGGGCATTTGCCCTGGCTCGATAGTGTCCACGGGGGTTGGGGGATAGAACAGAGTCGCAATGACCGAAAAGATCGCTATCACCAGAACACTCAACCCGATTTTTCTGCTGAGCTTTAACTATGAATGAACTTACTCTGCGGTTATTACGCCCCGTGCATGGCGGTTACTGCCTGGCATACCAGGACGGTCAAACCTATATGGTGCGTTTCGGACTGCCGGGCGAGCAGGTAAAAGCCGTTCCGGTCGCTAAAAAAGGCAAAGTTATTTTTGCTGAGGTGGGCGCGGTACTGGAAAGTTCCCCGCACCGCCGTGAACCTATTTGGGCATCGGCAGGCCCTGGCGGGGTTGGAGGGGCAGATTTATGTCACGTAAAACTGTCTTACCAACGCACCTGGAAGGCTGAGGTGCTGGCGGATTGCTTGCGGCGCTTAGGGGGCGAGGAAGTTTACGCGCAAGCGGCGGCTGCCAGTGGGGGAGAGCTGAGCTGCCAAGGCGTGAGTAGTGGCTGCGTGGGCGCGGGTACTCAGGCCGGTGATTCAGTAGCAGAAGCCGCGGGCGGTGAGAGAGTGGATAACGCTAGCGGCGACAAGGAGGCTAGTGGCGAAGACGGTCTGAGATACCGTTTGCGCGCCGATTTTGAGGTTAGTGGTGCCGGGCGGTTGGCGATGACTAAATTCCGCGGGGAAGAGCTACAAGAGATTACCAGTTTCCCCCTAGCCGATTCAGTTATTAGTGACTCGTCCCTATTTAGACACCCGGATTTATGGGGCAAGGTGCTTGTGCCCTCCGGGCGCATCCGGGCTTGGGCGAGTGCGAGAGGGCTGCGGGTATGGGATGGGCGTACTCTATTTGACGAGGACGGGTACGCCCTTAATGAGAAAAGTATCCGTTTAACAGTTTCTGGCTTCGGGGAATATCAGGTTGCCCCAGATGGGTTTTGGCAAGCACACCGCGAAGCAGCACGGGTTTTGTGTGAACAGGTAATCGCGGCGGCTAGTAGTGACTGCGAGCCAGGTAGCGCGGCGCTTTCTGCTCCAGGAGAGGGGAGAGGAAATGCGGTAAGCGGCGAGGGTGCCGACACCGCCCAGGAGAGTGGGAGCGCCGCGGCGAGCGAGAATAGTGAGCCTCTGCTGACGCCCGGAAACCGGCAGTGGAAAGAAATCCTGGAACTATATTCGGGCGCGGGGCTGTTTTCGCGTCCTCTGGCTAAAATTTTGGACAGGGGAGGACGGCTTTCTACTTTGGAGGGTTCAAAGACGGCAGTGAAAATGGCGCGCAAGAATCTTTCGGGAGTTCCTGGACGTATTGATGTTCGAGCTGGGCGGGTAGATGCCCGGGCGCTCGCGGATTATGCGGGCAATATGAGGACGCCGCCCCTGGTGGTAATGGATCCGCCGCGCAACGGTGCGGGACAAAAAGTGATGGCGGCGCTGACAAACCTAGAGCCAGAGCGGATTATCTACGTAGCCTGCGATCCGGCATCGTTAGCCCGCGACCTAAAAGTCGCCGTATCCCACGGCTACCAGATTACGTCCTTACAGTCCTACGACCTCTTCCCCCACACCCACCATTTCGAGTGTGTTGCTTTGCTGTCAAGGGTTTATTAGATATGGGTATTTTTGTCTTTGTATAGCAGGGGGCGCGGTTCTATGGTTAGAAGGATTAAGCTGTTTCCTGCGATTTTTGAGTGCGATTTGGCTTTTAATCTTACGGGTGAGTGTAGTTTGCAAACGTAATAGCTATGTTTTGATAAAAAATATATTTAATCCCAGGAAACGAAAAAGGCTAAAAACAGGATTCATATTTTGTTCTCAGTTTTTTAGGCAACCAATAGGAACTACATAAACGCCATCTTTGCGCCGATAAGCCCAGTCGCCGGTTCCTGTCAAAACCATAAGAAAAGATGGAGTATTCATTTTCCCGGTATCGATTTTTGCTTCCATTGACTTTAAAGTCTCTGCACCGTATTCAATTAGCTTGTCGCCACCAAGTTTAATTTCAATGAGACCGTATTTGCCGTTCCTTAAGTGAATAACTACGTCGCATTCCTGTTCATTTTTATCTCGGTAGTGATAAGCCTTCCCTCCGAGGCTATCAGCAAAAACGCGCAAGTCTCTGATGCAGAGTGTCTCAAATACAAATCCGAAAGTCTTTAAATCATTTAATAAGTCGTTTGGCCCTATTCCCAAAGCTGCTGTCGCAATAGAAGGGTCTACAAAGTAGCGCGTGTCGGCAGAACGAATAGCGGTTTTTGATCTCAAATTAGGATTCCAAGCAGGTAAATCCTCTACGACAAAGATTTTGCGAAGTGCATTAACATAAGAGGCAACAGTTTCCTCGTTGATAGCAGCTGCTTCGTTTATAGAAATATCCTGTGCAAGTACGGTATTTGGTACTTGACCTCCTTGATTTCTTGCATAGGAACGCATAAGGCGTTTAACTCTCTCGGCATCCTTTTGTACGTTATCAGCGCGGTTAATGTCGGAGTGAACAACAGCGTCGTAGTAATCAATAGCTTGATCTAAAGCTATCTCATCGCGCATATCAGCCGCTTGTGGCCATCCTCCACGGCACGCAAGGAAAGCCAGACGGTCAATACTTAGAGTAGTGCCGCCATCAATTTCTGACATTCCCGCAAATAAGTCTCCCAAGCTGACTTCACCTGTGGAATCCCCTGATTCATACAAGCTCATAGGTCTCATTGTTAGCCAAGTAAAGCGTCCAGTACCGGAATGGGTAATTTCCTGGGTGTCCGCTGGAACAGCAGAACCAGTGAGAATGAACTGTCCAAGTTCGTTACGGTGGTCAACCTCGAAACGGATTGTGTCCCAAAGTTTTGGAGCAAGTTGCCATTCGTCAATCAATCTAGGGGTATTTCCCTGTAGTAATCTCTTCGCATTTAGCTCTGACATGGCAATATTTTGTTCTTTGCGTTCCGGGTCGTCCATATATAGAACGCTTGCAGCAATCTGTTCTGCGGTGGTGGTCTTCCCGCTCCACTTTGGACCTTCAATCACTACCGCACCTTTGCCCTCCAGCTTCCTCTTTAAAATATCGTCAGCAATTCTCTCTCTGTACTTCCTCAATTCAGTCGCCCCATTTCTACTTTCACTGCCTATCTAATTATTGATTCTACCATTGCTTTCCGACGATTGGCGGTGATCCGTTCCGACGATTGGCCGTAATTCACACCGACGATTGGCGGTATTCTGTGCCGACGATTGGCGGTAGTGAGGAAGTGGCGCAATCTCGTTCTCGGGTTTGTGAGTATCCTCAACTCTCCTAAATTGATAACCATTCTCATTACCGTTAAGATTAGTGGGTAAGTAAAAGTCAGTGAAAATCAAACTAGAGAACCGTTAGGAATATCGTGCAAAAAAATAGACTAAAGGCGCTGGTGTCTTCCGTCATTGCCGCCGTTTTTCTGCTGTCTACGGCCGGATGTGCAACCAACTCTCAAAGCGCGAATGTGGGCAACAAATCTGAGTCGAAAAAACCCCTCCTGTATGCCACGTTTTTCCCAGTGGCCGACCTGAGTAAACAAATCGTGGGTGACAAAATGGAGGTAAAATCCGTGATTTCGGGTTCTCAGGAACCTCACGATTTTGAACTGCAAACTGCCCAGCGGGCAGAACTATCTAAAGCCGACTTGATTGTTTACAACGGAGCCGGCATGGAAAGCTTTATTTCAGATTTACGCGAAGCGATAGGGAAAGACGAAAAATTCCTTGATTTATCGCAAGGGCTAACGCTGCTAAAAAACAAAGATGCCGCGCGCACTGACAACACCGCAATCAACCCTCATACTTGGCTGAGCGTAAAAAATGCGCAAATCGAGTTGCAAACTATTTGCGAAAAAGTAAGTGCTATCGACCCGGACAATGCCCGCTACTACCGGGATAATCTAAAGAAAGCTCAAGAAAAGTTCCAGGCGCTAGATAAAAAGTTCCAACAGGAAATAGCTAAAATCCCTGCCGAAAAACGCTACTTTGTTGCCTCCCATGCCGCCTTTAACTATCTGGCGGACGACTATGGACTAAAACAGGTAGCGGTCACCGGAATCTCTCCCGAGGACGAACCCTCAGCTAACCAATTGGCTACGATTGCTGAATTCGTTAAAAAGCATCAAATCAGCACCATTTTCTTTGAAGGGAAAGCCACTCCGAAAGTCGCAGAAACTCTAGCGCGCACTACCGGAGCGAAAACCGGAACCCTCTACACCATGGAGCACCTAACTAAAGAGGAAGAAAACCTGGGATACCTCGGGCTAATGCAAAAAAACCTCACTAACCTGATGGAATCCTTCCGATGAGTAACGTACTGGAAATAGAAAAACTCCACTTTACCTACGGAGAATATCCGCTCTTACAAGGAGTTAATCTCTCGCTGGCAGCCGGAAAATTTGCAGCGATAGTAGGGGGAAACGGCGCCGGAAAAACCACCTTGATGAACCTAATCCTCGGAAAACTCAAAGCAGAAACAGGACAAATCCGGCTGTTTGAAGATTCGCTCAGCGCCGATAATCACTATCGCGACCTCGCCTACCTATCCCAAGAAGCTGTCAGCAGATACCGAAATTTTCCCACCACGGTTAAAGAACTACTCAAGATGTATTTAGCGCAGCTCAAACAGAAAACAGCCCCGGAAGCATTACTGGAAAACGTGGGGCTAACGGCGGTGCAAAATCATCGGCTAAGTGAACTATCTGGCGGGCAATTGCAGCGGGTAGGTCTGCTAGTGGCACTGCTGAAACAGGCGCGCCTAATTCTTCTTGACGAGCCAACCGGTGGGGTAGACCAGCAGTTCTCCCTAGAGTTGTATCAGATATTGCGCCGGCAATGCCTAGCCGGCAACTCCGTCCTAATGATTACCCATCATCTAACGGAAGCCGTCTCTTTCCTAGATGAAGCCTACCGCCTTGAAAGAGGAGTCCTAACTCGCCTCCAGCTGGAAGAATATAAAAGGAGTGCCGGTGAATCTGCTTGCCTATGACTTCATGCAGCGCGCTTTTCTGGTAGGAACCATCCTGGCAGTACTTTTACCCCTAATCGGATTACCGATTGTGCTCAAACGCCTGTCAATGATGGGCGATACGCTCTCTCATTCCTCCCTCGCGGGAGTGGCCGCTGGGTTAGCCTTCGGATTTAATCCCCTAGTAGGCTCGGTTGTAGCCTGCGTAATTGCTGCTTTAGGGGTGGAGGCGCTTAGGGCTCGTTTGCGTGCCTATCAAGAAATATCTACCGTCATTATTTTGGCTGCCTCAATCGGTCTGGCGGGGATTTTCACCAGTTTCTCCGGTGGCTCTAGCGCTATCACCACCTATCTATTTGGGTCGATAGTAACCCTCGGTGACCTCGAGTTATATCTGGTACTGGGGGTGGGAGTGGTAGTTTTAGTTATTTACAAACTCCTGTACCGCCACCTTTATCTCACGCTATTTGATACTGAAGTTGCCAGATTGCTGGGGATTAACTCTCGAAAGCTGAACTTTGTGTTCTCCCTGCTGGTGGCACTGTCAGTCTCGGTAGCTGCCAAAACCATTGGCTCGCTAATAGTCTCCTCTATCCTGGTCATCCCCTCAATTTGCGCCATGCAATTGGCTAAAACCTATCGCGGTACGCTCCTAGTTTCGATAGGAGCCTCCCTCGTGTTCGTGTACGCGGGGCTAATTATCTCGTACTACCAAAACCTGCGCCCCGGCGCGGTAATCGTCCTCATATCCGTATTCGGGCTGTTAGCAGCCTTGGTGTTTCGCAAAAAGTAAGGAGAAAAATGAAAATTAATAAAGTAATAATTGGGGTTGCAGTGGCATTAACCCTGGTGCTTACCTCAAGCGCATTTGCGCTGGGGCTGGCTTTTAGAGGTGGCAATGAACTTCAATCCCGAGGGAGCGCTATCTCTGCTGCGGGAAGAACGACTGCGCAACCAAAAGAGCCCAAATATAAGCAAGATGAAACCACGGAAGTGTTAGTAGATGCGGAAGTTGCTAACAATGAGATCGTAAGAGTCAGGAAGCATGGAGATCACTGGCACGTCTACACTAAGGACGGCCGGGAAATCATTACCTACACTGACCCTTCAAAAGCAAAGAATGCTGGTCAGTTAAAAGGAGCTGCCAAAGTAGTTTCCACTTCTCAACTGTCCTCTCTCGCGTCAAATGCGGTAGTAAAGATATTGAAACACGGCGATCACTACCATGTTTACACTGCTGATGGTCGAGAGTTCATTACCTATAGTGATCCGCGCTCTTTATATCCTGGGGTTGCAGTCGGAACTTATAACGGCAGCCATGGGAGCGGGAGAGTAACCGTACCTAGCGTCTGGTCACCGCGTCCAGCAGGCCCGTCCTCCCCCTTTAATCCAGCAGTTAGCTCAAAAGGAAACAAAGGAACGACCGGTAGCCATACTAAACCGGCTCCGGGAGGCAAACTGCCTTTTGTGTCGGTCGTTTCCTTGCAGCAGCTGGCGAAACTGCCAATCGTGAAGATTTTGCAACACGGAGATCACTATCATGCCTACACCAAGGACGGGCAGGAATTTATTACTTACGATAATCCCGCCAAGGTGTTCCCGCGAATCAAGATAGGGCAATACAGCGGATCGCACTCCGGTAGCGCAAATGCAAGCAAGCCCGATAAGGAGCAGACCCCAAAGCCGGAAGCAGAGCCAAAGCCAAAGCCTAAACCGGGAAGTGGAAAACAAGACCCCAATGATCCGGAACGGGTCGTAAGAATTGAACGCCACGGTGACCATTGGCATCTGCACTTCGCCGATGGACACGAGGGGATTAGTTATACGGATCCCTCCGCGTTATATCCCGATATTAAAATTACGGAATATCAGGAAGAAAAACCGAAAGATACTTCGCCGATTGATGAAGATGAACGTTTCACCTATGACGAGGTAGAAGCGAAACTGATTGTGCCCTTAAAGTACATTACTTACGGAAATGTCATCCATGCCACCCGGTATGACCATGAAAAACAGCGCTTTGTGATTCCTCATTACGATCACTACCACTACATGACTTTGGATACGATTATTCAGTTCGCCAAAGGTGGTAAAGACAATATGTTCCATGGGTATAGCGCCCGGCAGGTGGTTGCTACCTTGAAGTATTTGATTATGCACCCTGAGGCTCGTCCCAAGGGAGAAAACGGGTGGGGGAGCGCTGCCGATATTGAATCCTAAAAGAGAGATTTTGGCTCTGCCTACTACAAAGGCGGTAAAAATTAGATAAGTATTTTCTTTTATAAATCCCTTACTTTTGGGGAATGATTACCAGGACGGGGGTCGGGTAATGGCGGTAGCTATTACCCGACCCCCATTCATGTTCCTGCACTTAAAGTGGGGTGACGGTCAAAAGGTGTCCCTCATTGGTTTTCGAAGCTGGTGCTTGTTGTAGGGCGCACTAGCTTTCGATAGCTGCGCAAAGTATCTTGATGTCAAGAGAAAATATTTTGATTCCGGGCGGGAGGAAGTAATGAGTTTAAATAGCTTTGGCGCGGCAACCCAGCTAAAAGTCGGTGATAAGAGCTATAAAATCTATGACCTAAAAGCGGTGTCCGGCATTGAAAAACTACCCTACTCCCTAAAAATCCTGGCAGAGAACCTACTGCGTAACGAGGACGGGGAAAATATCACCAAAGAGCAGATCGCGCAGATTGCAAACTGGAATCCAGATGCCCAGCCCAGTCAAGAAATCCAGTACAGCCCGGCGCGCGTCTTAATGCAAGACTTCACCGGCGTTCCCTGCGTTGTCGATTTGGCAACAATGCGGGATGCAGTCGTGAAACTAGGTAAAGATCCTGACCTGATTAACCCGCAAGTACCAGCAGAAATGGTAATTGACCATTCGGTGCAAATCGATGTATTCGGCTCTAAAGATGCCGTGGAAAAAAACATGGACATCGAATATCAACGCAACCAGGAACGCTACCAATTTCTGCGCTGGGGACAGGGCGCGTTTGAAAACTTCCGGGTAGTACCTCCGGGAACCGGGATTGTGCACCAGGTAAATATCGAATACCTGGCGCGGGTAGTATTCGCCGATAAGGACGAGGACGGCGCGCTGGCTTACCCCGATACTTTGGTAGGTACCGACTCCCACACCACTATGGTTAATGGTCTGGGCGTCCTCGGCTGGGGTGTTGGCGGGATAGAGGCCGAGGCCGCCATGCTCGGCCAACCAGTGTCAATGCTGATTCCGCGGGTAGTGGGCTTTAAACTGACCGGCGAAATCGCGCCTGGCGCTACCGCCACCGATGTGGTGCTCACCATCACTCAAATGCTGCGTGACCATGGGGTAGTCGGCAAGTTCGTAGAGTTCTATGGCGAGGGCGTAGGGGCGGTTCCGCTAGCTAACCGCGCCACTATCGGCAATATGTCTCCCGAGTTCGGTTCTACTGCCGCTATCTTCCCCATTGATGAAGTCACTATTGACTACCTGCACCTGACCGGTCGCAGCGAAGAATCCTGCGCCCTCGTGCGCGAATACGCAAAGCGGCAAGGACTGTG
Source organism: Varibaculum sp. (assembly GCF_008661855.1). Taxonomy (NCBI): domain Bacteria; kingdom Bacillati; phylum Actinomycetota; class Actinomycetes; order Actinomycetales; family Actinomycetaceae; genus Varibaculum; species Varibaculum sp. The sequence goes on along the minus strand of NZ_RPZY01000054.1, from coordinate 66,048 downwards.
GCATGACCCCTCACGCGAGGCACGTTACAGTGAATATCTGGAACTAGATTTATCCACGGTAGTGCCCTCTATCGCCGGTCCGAAGCGTCCCCAAGACCGCATTGAACTGGCAATGGCCAAAGATTCCTTCAAGAAGATTCTGCCCGACTATGTGGCGGGCGATAACACCATTGATCCGGTTTTGATGCGTCCTACCCGCCCCACCCAGGTGAAACTGGGTAGTGGGGAAGAAATAGCAATGGATCATGGCAACGTGGTGATTGCCTCCATTACTTCCTGCACTAATACCTCAAATCCGTCGGTGATGATGGCGGCCGGTTTGCTCGCCAAGAACGCCGCTGAAAGGGGACTAACGCCTAAGCCGTGGGTGAAAACCTCGCTGGCTCCCGGCTCTCAAGTAGTGCGCGACTACTACGAAAAAGCTGGTCTGATGCCCTATCTGTCACAGCTGGGATTCGATATTGTCGGTTACGGTTGCACCACCTGTATCGGTAACTCCGGGCCGCTACCCGAGGAAGTACACAACACAGTAGCGGACGCCGACCTGACCGTGGTGTCGGTGCTCTCTGGTAACCGTAACTTTGAGGGGCGGATTAACCCCGATGTGAAAATGAACTACTTAGCATCTCCGCCCCTGGTGATTTCCTACGCCCTGGCGGGAACGATGGATTTTGATTTCGAAACCGAGGCGCTGGGAGCGGACAACCGCGGGAATCCCGTCTACCTGCGTGATATTTGGCCCGCTGCCGAAGAAGTGGAAGAAGCGATTGGTCAAGCTATCGATCGCGATATGTATCTGCAAGATTACCGAAGCGTATTCGAGGGGGATCACCGTTGGCAATCGCTGGAGGTGCCCGATTCACCCACTTTTGCCTGGGACAATGATTCCACCTATGTACGCCGGGCGCCTTTCTTTGAAGGAATGCCGGAAACCCCGGATCCGGTACAAGATATTTCCGGAGCTAAGGTGCTGCTGAAACTAGGAGATTCGGTAACTACCGACCATATTTCTCCCGCAGGTGCTTTTGCGTCCAAGACTCCGGCTGGTCAATACCTAAGCTCCCACGGAGTGGAACGGCGCGAATTTAACTCCTATGGTTCGCGGCGCGGTAACCACGAAGTAATGATGCGCGGCACTTTCGCTAATATCCGCATCCGTAACCAGCTCCTCGATGGTGTCGAGGGCGGTTTCACCAAGGACTTCACCAAAGCCGATGCTCCGGTAGTACCGGTCTATGATGCTTCGGTGTCCTATGCCCAGGCCGGCGTGCCCTTGGTAGTGCTCGGCGGCAAAGAATACGGTACTGGTTCGTCTCGTGACTGGGCCGCCAAAGGGACACTGTTGCTGGGGGTAAAAGCCGTAATTGCTAGCTCTTTTGAACGTATTCACCGCTCCAACCTGATTGGCATGGGAATCCTGCCACTGCAATTCCCCGAGGGCGAAAGCGCAGATTCCCTAGGCCTAGACGGGACTGAAACCTTCGATATTAGCGGGATTACCCAACTCAATGAAGGGGTAACTCCGCAGGTAATGAAAGTGACCGCGACTAATACTGATGGTTCCGTCGTAGAGTTTGACGCCACCGTGCGAATCGATACTCCCGGTGAAGCCCAGTACTACCGCAACGGAGGCATCCTGCAATACGTACTGCGCAACCTAGTTGCCTGATAACGCAATAAATGTAATGTTCTGGGCACGGTAAAAGCGCTCGGGGGATCCCGGTGATTCTTGCTTCGCTCGAATCAAGCCCCCTCTCGCATCTTTTACCGTGCCCAGAGTTTCGTTGCTATAGCGGATTTCAATAAAGCAAATAATGTGCAAATCGCTAGGAATCTAAGTCGATTGCGTAGTATCCGGGGCGGCAAAAGCGCTCGGGGGACCCCGGTGATTCTTGCTTCGCTCGAATCAAGCCCCCTCTCGCATCTTTTGCCACCCTGGATTTTGGTTGTGCGAGTTATTTCTGAGAGTTGCATCGTTAGCGGTGGTGGCGATGATTCCTCCAGCGCTTACGAATGCGACACCCCAGGGAGTCGCCTAGCTCACGTTGGTTAAGCGCGCGGGTTTGCTGCCGGTAAAGCTTGACGATTAGGTCGCGTCCTCGTACATAACCCAAGACTTCTTGGGAGCGTCCCACCACCGGCAGGTTCGAAAGTGAGGACTCTACCAGCTCTTTGAGGATTTGACTAGGGAGCTCAGTGGGGGTGCAGAAAGCTGCAGTTAAGGAGATGTCCCTCAAAGGCGTATCCTCGCCGCGTTTGTCGATCTCATGCCCGAGCAGCAGGGCACTCACCGAGCCTTGGAATTCCCCCTGAGAATCTACCACCGCCAAGGAGGTTTCTCCGCTATTTTCCAGGGCTCTTTCCGCCTGAGCGAGGGTAAGCTCTTGACTTAGAAGCTGAGGCGGTTCGTGCATCAGATCCGATGCGGTGGAGCGCCCCAATAAAGTATCCGACACCGGGTCTGACAGCCGGTCACCGCGGCGGTGTAATTTTTGGGTATAAATTGTTGAGCGGGTCATAAATAGGGAAATCCCGGTGGCAATCCCTACCGCCAGCATCATCGGTAAAATTAGAGAATACTGCCTGGTCATCTCGATAATAATGAACACCGCGGTTAGGGGTGCACGGGAGGCAGCCGCGAAAGCCGCCCCCATCCCAACTACTCCATAAATGGCTGTCGAAGAAGCCGACCAAGGTTGAACCACCTGTCCGAAAGCTGCTCCCGCACACGCCCCCACAAACAGGGTAGGGCCAAATACCCCGCCAGCACCTCCCATACTAATCGTGAACGAAGCCCCCAAAGCCCGTCCTCCCAATAGAGCCAAAACCATCCAGACTGGGAAATCGCCTGATAATACTCGCAACTGGACACTCTCACCTGTGCCGTAAAGAAGCGGGAAAAAATAAAGGAAAATACCGAGCAGTAAAGAACAAACGACCGGACGAAACCAGTCTTTCCCGTGGTAAAGCAAGTTGATGCCGTCCCAAACCAGGTATAACAGTTTGCTAAAAGCAATCCCGGCTAAAGCAGCAACCACTGCCCCTATAGTCACCAAAATATAGTCGCTATGGGAAAAAAGATCCAAAGACTGACCTAAAGGAATACTGGCTTGATTAGGGAAAAACTGTTGCGCAACCAGTGAAGCCGACACCGAAGAAAAAACAATGAAAGCAAAATACTCGGCGCTAAGCACCCCCAAAATTAGTTCCACGGCGAAACAAGCACCAGCCAGGGGAGCATTAAAAGTAGCGGCAATCCCCGCAGCCGCCCCACAGGCACACAGGAACATCAGGCGTTGTTTGCTAAGGCCCAGCCGGGTGCCTACCCAAGAAGAAATAGCCGCCCCAATCATTACAATCGGCCCTTCCCGCCCGGCATTTCCCCCTCCTCCCAAAGTCAAAGCAGCCGCAAATAACTTGACTAGGGCGTTGCGTCCAGGAATTCTCCCGCCTTTGCGGCGGACGAAAAACATAACTTCCGGGACGGCATGACCGCGTGAACCGGGCGTAAAATGCTCTACCACCGGAGAATAAAGCAGCGCTGAAATTACTGGAACCGCAATGATAAAAACCGGTGACAGCCCTAAAAATCCGTGGGCATCCCCCGAGTGATCAGGGTAATCGCTAAAGCCAGTCATCAGATAAGACCAGCCGTCAATTAGATAATGAAACGCCACTGAAACCAGTCCCACTGCTATACCTAAAACAATTGAAAGCACAGTGAGACCAGCGCGCGAAGTCGCAACAAAACTTGAAAACCGGGAGCGCTCTGGAGCCATAGTTTTAGTGTGACGCGCTAACTTCAATAAACGCAAGTAGCGAAATAGATATTTTCTATCGGCAGCAATCGGGACTATTTAAGCAATCGGAGCCGTTTATTTCTGAAAAATACCCAGAACAAAAAGGGCAAAAAATGGAAAACCGGGGTAGCAAAAATAGCAATCAAAGCCATCTGCATCCTCAAAAATCCAAAATATGACTAAACTAGCTGGGTGGCAAGAATTCTTGATCGGATAAACAACCCGGCAGACTTAAAAAAACTCTCCAGCATAGAGCTAACTAATCTGGCTGGGGAAATCCGGTCTTTTCTAGTGGAGAATGTGGCAAAAACCGGTGGTCACATGGGGCCAAATCTGGGGGTAGTAGAGCTTACTATTGCCCTACATAGAATGTTTTCTTCTCCCACTGACACCATTATTTTTGATACCGGGCATCAGTGTTACGTACATAAAATCCTCACTGGACGGAAAGATTTTACTGACCTGCGTACCGCTACGGGACTATCAGGCTACCCCAGCCGGACTGAATCCCCGCATGATGTGGTCGAAAACTCACACGCCTCGACTGCGCTTTCCTGGGCGCAAGGTATCGCGGAAGCTAAAGCCCTAAAAGGAGACGACTCCTATACAGTGGCAGTGATTGGTGACGGCGCTATGACCGGAGGTATGGCGTGGGAGGCACTCAATAATATCGCTGAACATCCCAATCTGCGCCTAATCATTGTAGTAAATGACAATGGTCGTTCCTATGAACCCACCATCGGGGGGCTGGCTCATCACCTGGATGCTTTGCGGACTTCACCCGCCTATGAGCGGGCGTTACGCTGGGGAAAACAGCATTTAAAGTCGCGGGGAAAACCCGGAGAACTCACCTATGATGCCCTGCATGGAATTAAACGGGGAATGGCGGATTTAATTACTCCCCCCAAGGTTGTTTTTAATGATTTAGGTATTAAATACACCGGTCCGGTTAATGGACACGATATTGTTGCCACCGAGTTTGTTTTGGCACGGGCAAAAGAGTTCTCCGGTCCGATAATCGTGCACGCTATTACGGAAAAAGGACGTGGCTACACTCCTGCCGAAAAAAATGATGCTGATCATTTCCATACCGTTGGCCCGATTCATCCAGAAACCGGCTTGCCGGTAAAGAAAGAACGTTTTGGCTGGACGGCAGTATTTGCGGAAGAGATTGTTCGTTTGGCGCGGCGTAATCCTAAAATTGTGGGTATCTCGGCTGCCATGATGGAACCCGTAGGTTTGAAACCATTCCGTACCCAGTTCCCTAACCGAGTTTTTGATGTGGGAATCGCTGAGCAACACGCTATGACTCTGGCAGCCGGACTGTCTTTTGCCGGTTGTCACCCGGTTATCGCCCTCTACGCGACCTTCCTTAACCGCGCCTTTGACCAGCTCTTGATGGATGCTGCCCTACATAAACAGGGGATAACTGTGGTTCTAGACCGCGCGGGCATCACCGGAGCTGATGGGGCTAGCCATAACGGAATGTGGGATTTGGCAATCGCCGCTATGGTTCCCGGAATCCGCGTAGCTGCCCCCAGAGATGCCGCTACTCTGCGAAAGTTATTAGGTCAGGCGGTCTCGATAGAGAACGCTCCCACAATCGTGCGTTATCCAAAAGGTTCAATACCTCCGCAGATACCAGCAAAGAGTCACATCGGTGACCTAGACGTGTTGTATCAGCACTCAGGTGAGGGTAAACAGATATTGGTAGTAGCCGTCGGAGCTATGGCTAATACCGCCCTGGAAGTCTCCCAAGGTCTTACCCAAGGGGGACACTCAGTAAAATGCGTTGATCCCGGTTGGGTAATTCCAATTTCTGCTACGCTTTGCGAACAGGTAAAACTGGCTGATTTAGTGGTTACTATCGAGGATGGGGAAGTAACCAACGGGGTAGGGGCGCTGCTGCGTTCGACCTTGGCTCAAGAGAACTGTTTCACCCCGATTAAATCATTTGGAATTCCTAGGGCATTCTTACCCACCGATTCTCGCGATAGCTTACTTAAAAGTTCCAAACTTACCCCGGAAACCATCCTGAATGAGCTAGAACAAATCCTCGCCTAAGTTGCGGTATTGAACGCTAGTATTTGCCAGGTTGAACCGGGACGTATCGGAGATAAAAGCCCGAAATAGTGAGGATAGACAACTTTTTGAAGGCGCTCTTACCCAGGGCTTGCGTTTAGAATAGAAACTAATAAACAGATGAAACAGATAAACGGCGAAAAGGAATTAGAGTTGGGAAACTTCAATCAATATGGCTCTAGGCGCGAACCTCAATGGCGCAAGCGTCGCTCTCAATCGGCAGAGCATGATTCCTCCCCCCGGCGCTCAGACTTAGGGCCGGCTCATTCCGATTCGCGAGGCTATAGCGGCAGCCGACAATCCGAAGGTGACTATCGTCAAAACAGTCGCGGGAACGGTAAATGGAATGATTCGCGGGGTGGAAAATCCCGCTATGATCGTAACGATCGCTCCGGGCGTTACCGCGCCGGGCGCGAGGATGAACGCGGTGAGAGAGGACATCGGGGACAACGCTCCGGTCGCTCCTGGGGGTCAGGTAAGAATAATGGTCGCGGCTTTGAACAAGGAAACCGGCGCGGTGGGCGGCGTTTTGACGGAGGTCGTGACGAACGTCGCGAACGTGAGGGGCAAGATTGGCGAACCGGTAAGCATTCTTATGGAGTGCGTGATTCTCGTTATCGCGCTAAAGAATGGCGTCATGAAAATGAACCTAAAATTCCTCCGGCAGTTAAAGCCTCTGACTTAGATCGTGAATCTAGAGTAGCTTTATCTTCTCTAGACCCCGACAATGCGGAAAAAGTGGCTCGCCATTTGGTAATGGCTGGTTCACTACTAGATGTAGATGCCGAAGAAGCCTATCTTCATGCGCGCGCTGCGGTTAGCCGCGCCGGACGGATAGGGACAGTGAGAGAAGCAGCCGCCCTCGCAGCCTACGGATGTGGTAAATATAGCGAAGCTCTCCGGGAGGTACGGGCGGCTCGGCGTCTAAATGGAACCGACAGTCTGCGGGCTATCGAAGCTGACTGCGAACGTGGGCTAGGTAAACCCGAGAAAGCCTTAGAGATAATTGCCGAAACCGACACGTCCTCGTTCAACCTTTCTGATTTGGTAGAACTCGTGATTGTGCAGGCAGGTGCGCGCCATGATTTAGGTGAATCTGATGCCGCGCTAGTGTTGCTAAATAATTTCTTAGATAAATACCAGCCTGACGAGCCAGTTCTTCTGGCTAGGATTCTTTCCTATAAAGCTGATTTATTACGGGAAATAGGGCGCGAGGACGAAGCCCAGCAGGTAGAAGAAGAGACTCCGGAAGTACCCGACACGGTTGCGATTGTTGATTTAGAGGAAGTTTTAGAAGCAGATAACCCCTATGTACCTTCGGATTTACATGGCAGTCGCAAGCCTTTAGTAGAGACTGCGGATGTGCTCCTAGTGGATTTGGATGGAGTTTGCTATACCGGAAGTCGAGACGTTCCCAAAGCAGCCGAAGGCTTAGCGATGGTGCGGCAACTCGGTCTTAAAGTACAGTTCCTAACCAATAACGCTTCGCGAACCCCACAACAAGTTGCGGATAAATTGCGCTCTCATCAAATTGTTGCTGACGAGGGTGAAGTGATGACTGCCGCGATGGATGCGGTCGATATTCTTAGCCACAAAATCGATCCGGAATCAAAAGTACTGGTAGTCGGCACTCAGGCGTTAGCAGACACGGTTGCCGAGGCAGGATTTACGGTAGTAACCGAGGCTAGCGAGCAGCCAGTAGCAGTTATTCAAGGTTATGGCCCGAATGTGGGCTGGGAACAAATGTCTCAGGCTGCCTATGCGATAAATAATGGTGCACTCTTTATTGCCACTAATCTAGATGCAACTTTGCCTACCGAGCAGGGCTTCGCCTTAGGAAACGGTTCTCTAGTGGCAGCCGTAGAGCACGCGACCGGGCAAAAACCTTTCGCCGCTGGCAAACCTTTTGCCGGAATCTATCGCAAAGCTGCCGGTAGAGCGCAAGCTAGCAAACCGCTCGCGGTAGGTGACCGGCTCGATACCGATATTGCGGGAGCAGTAGCCGCCGATATGCTCAGTTTGCATGTGCTTACCGGTGTTTCTGATGCAAAAGCTGTGGCTCTCGCTCACCCGGATAGGCGTCCCTCCTATCTGGGGCTTGATTTAACTGACCTGATGCGACCACACCCTGGCCCGGTTCATCAACCTACCGGAGCGTGGACTAGCGGAGAATCTGCTGGCTTTATGGTGGCTGAAGATGGACGGGTGCTGCGTGATGGGCAACCGGTTGATAATGGGGCGGTGCTCAGTCTTGAAGATTACCGTGCGCTAGTGGCAGCGGTTTGGGAAGCTCGTGACCAGGGGGTATTTGTGCACCTTCCAGATCTTGAGGTCGTGCGGGAAACTGACAACTCCAATCAGGAGCTATCTGATGAGGTAGAAGAAAACGCCCAGTCAGCCAAAATGCAGGATTCGCAGGCTTGCGAGGACAAAGAGGATTTAGAGGATTCTTTTTCTTCGGAAGATGTAAAACTCGCAGATGAGACTGATGATGAGTGCGATCAATAGTTTTTCTGATTCATCGGAAGATTTAGAGCTGGAGGCTCGAAAAACAGATATCGATATGCAGATGGCTGACTGGCCGAAAGACCCTGACAGTATCTATCCCCAGATTACTTTAAGCGACTTGGAGCAAACAGCTGCAAAACTATCTGCCACCTTAGATTCCCTGAGTGCGCAGATAGAAAGGAAATAGCAGTGGGTAGATTGCGGCGGCTAGATAGAGAGTTAGTGCGCCGACATTTGGCTACTTCCCGCTCTCACGCTAGTCAGATTATTACTGCTGGTAGAGTCAGTGTGGACGGCAGGGTTATCTCTAAACCGGCTTCGCAAATCGATCCGGCTCAGGCTATAACAGTGGTTAAAAGCTCGCAGGTGGAATACGCTTCCCGAGGCGGCTATAAGCTGGCGGGCGTCCTCGATATATTGGGCAAGGACGCCCCGGAGATAGCGGGTAAACGTTGCCTCGATGCGGGGGCATCTACCGGGGGATTTACCGATGTCTTATTGCGCCGGGGTGCAAGTTCGGTAGTGGCGGTGGATGTTGGCTATGGCCAATTACGTTGGGAGCTGCAACAAGACCGGCGAGTAGAAGTCCATGATCGTACCAATATTCGTTACCTAGATCCGCAAGAAATTGGGGAACCCGCCCAGTTAATAGTAGGGGATTTGTCGTTTATCTCCTTGAAACTGGTTATACCCGCTCTGGTAAGTGCCTCTACCCTTGATGCAGAATACTTGCTGATGGTAAAACCGCAGTTTGAGGTAGGGCGCGAGAAACTAGGAGCCGGGGGCGTAGTGCGTGACCTGGAAGATCATTTTAGGACTGTTATGGGGGTAATCCTCTCAGCGTCAGAAAACGGGTTAGGGTTGAAAAGGGTGGCTGCCTCACCATTGCCTGGTCCATCTGGGAATGTTGAATACTTTATATATTTAGGGCGCGGGGTGGCTATGCCTAGTAATCTAAAGATTAAAGACATGGTAAAGGCTGCGATTGCCGCGGGACCTGCTGGTAAACCAGGCAATAATCTAGATGAACAGGTAAAGGAGGAAACCAATGAGTGAACGCCACGTAATGGTGATTCGGCATCTTTCACGACCTGAGTTGGCTGAAACTGCTGATAAAGTGGCAGCCGAGCTTCGCAACCATGGGATTACTCCGGTAGATGAAGACTATGATGGCTCCGTTGAAATTGTTATTGCCCTCGGCGGAGATGGTACTTTGCTGGGAGCTGCCCGCCCCGCCCGCACGCAAGCAGTACCCCTAATTGGAATTAATCTGGGGCATACCGGGTTTTTAACCGAAGTAGAACCGGATAAAATCTCAGAAGTCATTAACCATATAGTTGCCGGCTCCTACACGGTGCAACCACGGATGACAGTAGAGGTAACCGTAACTCTTCCTGACGGCAGTAAAATCAGTGATTGGGCGCTTAATGAAGCTGCGATTATGTCTACTGACCGTGCCCATCCTTCGCACTTAGGATTAGGAATTGATCAGCGCGGTATAACCACCTATGGGGCTGATGGTCTCATTGTCGCCACCCCTACCGGTTCAACCGCCTATAACTTTTCTGCTGGCGGTCCCATTGTCTGGCCTGATGTAGATGCGATGGTGGTTTCTCCCTTGGGGGCGCACGGTCTATTTACTCGTCCTTTAGTGGTTTCTCCTGATTCCACTCTGGAAATATCGGTACTACCCGATCAGCGCAGTTCCATGGAGCTGTGGCTAGATGGTCTCCACTGTCACAAAGTGCCTCCTGCTTCAATAGTGCACGCCACTAAAGGCAAAGCTCCGGTGTTGTTAGCCCGGATCCTTGATACCCCATTTTCCGGGCGTTTAGTGCATAAATTCCAACTTCCAGTTAAAGGCTGGCGTTCACTGGGGTAAGCCATGATTGACCAGCTATCTATCACTAATTTAGGGGTAATATCCCAGGCCGAGTTACGGTTTTCACCTGGTTTTACGGCGCTAACCGGAGAAACAGGGGCGGGGAAGACCATGGTACTTTCCTCAATTGAACTATTGTTAGGACAAAAGTCTAACCCTAACCTGGTTCGCTATGGGGAAACCGAGTTAGCGGTAGAGGGGATTTTTACCTCAGCCCTAGCGTCTGCACCGGCACAGGCGGTAATTGAGGCGGGCGGAATCGTTGAAGAGGACGAGATTATTTTAGCGCGTACGGTGCGAGCTAAAGGGCGTTCTCGCTCTCACGCAGGAGGACGCACGATTCCCAGCGCAATACTGAGCAAAATCGGAGGAGAGCTGGTTACTATCCATGGGCAAGCCGAGCAGCTCAACTTACGGACAGGCTCTAGGCAATTAGCTCTGCTGGACTCTTATGGTCAAGATGGTCATCGGGAACTGTTAAAACAGTTCCGGGAAAAGTATCACTCATGGCAACAACTGAAAGCAGACCTTGAGCAGTGGGAAAATCAGCAGCAGGCACGAGAAATGGAAGTGTCTAGGCTGCGAGAGGGGCTTGGTCTGCAAGAAAAGCTGCAACCCTATCTTGGGGAAGAAGACGAACTGTTACGGATAATTGAACGGCTAGGCAACATAGAGGAATTGCGGGAAGCTGCCGGTCGTGCCTACAGTTATCTTTCCGGCTCTGATGGCGATGGAAAAGATGCTGCCAGCCTGGTAGGGGCGGCAGTTCAGGCTCTAGAGCGCGGCGGTCAAAGCGATGAAGAACTATTACAGTTCGCGCAAGGAATTCGCGATGCTTCCGCCATTATTATGGATATATCTGCCGAGGTAGGTGCGTATCTGATTGATTTAGAGGCAGATCCTGGCGAATTAAATAGCTCCCAATCTCGACTCTCTCAGTTGCGTAATGCCTATCGTCCTTACGCTAAAGATTTAGATAGTTGGCTTAGCTGGGCTGAAATGGCGCGTCAGAAACTGACTGAATTATCCGGTCCAAATAATCAGGGCACGCGTTTGCGAGAAGAGTTGGAAAAAACTGGCAGCGAGCTGCAAACATTAGGCAGTGAACTTACCAGAAATCGCCAGAGCCTGGCAGAAGAACTACAAAAGAAAGTTGCAACGGAACTGGGCGGATTGCAAATGCAAAATGCCGGTTTTGAAATCCTGGTTGAAAGCTCTCCAAATCCCAGCATAAATGGCTATGACCAGGTGATATTTGGGCTTCGGCAAGCTAAAGGAGCGCCGGTTAGACCGGTATCCCAAGGAGCTTCCGGGGGAGAGCTATCGCGAATTATGCTTGCCTTAGAAGTAAGTTTAGCTACGCGTTGTCTATCCCAAGACACTCCAACTTTTATTTTTGATGAGGTCGATGCCGGAATCGGAGGGCAAACCGCGCTGGCTGTTGGAGAACGCCTGGCTCGCCTAGCGCAGCATACTCAGGTAATAGTGGTAACTCATCTGCCGCAAGTGGCAGCTTGGGCTGATAAACAGCTGGTAGTTACGAAAACAGGCAACCAGGCTGGGGTCAGGGAAGTAACCGGCGAGGAACGGGAAGCAGAAATTGCGAGGATGCTTGCCGGGAAAGCTCAGTCTAAATCTGCCCTTGACCATGCACGGGAACTGATTAGTAGCTGTCGCCTGGGGTAGTGTTATTGCGTGGGTATTTTTAAGCGATGCAAATTGCGAGAGGCAACATTAGCCTCTAGTTCGCGGGTGCGAGTTGATAAGAAAACAAAGCATCTAACTCAGCGACTCCAAGCCGGTGAAATCGCGGTTATTGACCATGCGGATATTGACCGGATAGCTGCGGAAACCCTGGTAGCAGCGGCTCCTAGTGCAGTGCTTAATGCTGCCAAGTCCACTACTGGGCGCTACCCCAATATGGGTCCTTCCATCATCGTTGATGCCGGAATAACCCTAATTGATGATTTAGGTTCCAGAATTATGAATCTTAAGGAAGGAACCAAGGTAACTATCGAGGGCAATTCGGTATTCCAAAACGGACAGTTAGTTGCCGAGGGGGTTCAACAAACTCCCGGCACTATTGCCGCCGATTTAGAAGAAGCTCGAAAAGGAGTATCCACTCAGATAGAGGCGTTCGCAGCTAATACGATGGAATATCTACGCCGAGAACGAGATTTACTACTAGACGGGGTGGGGGTTCCCGAGGTAAAAACCAAGTTTGCCGGTAAACACGCCCTAATCGTAGTGCGGGGATACCATTATCAAGAAGATTTGCGTTCTTTGCGGCCCTATATTCGTGAATATAAACCGGTGCTTGTGGGGGTAGATGGGGGAGCCGATGCCATCTTGGAACAGGGATACACCCCCGATATGATTATTGGCGATATGGATTCTGTGTCTGACCAGGCGCTACGTTGTGGTGCGGAAATCGTGGTGCATGCCTACCGGAATGGTAAAGCTCCCGGTACGGAACGATTAAAAAGAGAAGGAATCCCCCATGTGGTTTTTCCGGCTACCGGAACTTCCGAGGACGTAGCTATGCTGCTTGCCGATGATAAAGATGCGGAAATGATTGTGGCGTTGGGAACCCATGCGAGCTTGGTAGAGTTCCTGGATAAGGGACGTTCCGGAATGGCATCTACCTTCCTAACGCGCCTTCGGGTGGAGTCAAAACTGGTCGATGCCAAGGGAGTGTCCCAGTTATATCAACCGCGGGTGTCTACTTGGCAAACTTTGCTACTCGCCCTAGTAGGAGTGGGGGCTGTGGCAATTTCTTTGGCAGTTACTCCGGTAGGACAGACTTTTTACGGCATTGTCGCTATCTATTTTAATGATTTGATTGACTTTTTCCGTCAGCTTTTCGGGATTGCTCCCTCACTAAAGGGCTAACCAAGGTAGGAGAATAATGATTGATTTTCGCTATCACTTAGTGTCACTTATGGCTGTGCTGGTAGCCCTTACTATGGGGGTGGTACTGGGAGCCGGACCCTTACAAGGTAAAATATCCGATACCTTGTCGGGGCGGGTGGAAGCGCTTTCAAAGCAGCAAGCTGAACTGCGTCAGGTCAATGAAGATTTGGTGAAACAGGCAAATAGCGCTAGCGAATATATTGGGGTATTAGGACGTAAAGTTACTCCCGGTCAGCTGACGGGCAAGAAAGTCGCAGTAGTGAGAATGCCGGGGGTAAGTGACGAAGCATTTAATGGAATAAATGAGCAATTGAAAATAGCTGCCGGAACGATTGTGAACTCTGTGACCATAAAAGACAGTTGGTTCAGCGAAGAATTGCTATCTTATCGGGACACTTTAGCCTCAACTTTAGCCGGTAAACTCGCAGATAAAGTTGATGCTAAAGTTTCTAGCCAGCAGGTATTGGCAACTGCTTTGGGTATGGGGCTAACTAGCGCCGACAAAGAGATACAAGCGCTAGTAAGTAACCTTTCGGCTGGAGATACTCCTTTGATTTCTAAGGAAACGGTAACTGACCCGGCGCAGATGATTTTAGTGTTAAGCCCCATTTCTAGCGAAAAGGATACAAAGGCTGGGGGCAGTCAAATCGATTTAGACTTCGTTAAAGGTATTGATGGAGCCCTTCCCAAAGGAACAGTGATTGTTGGGAGCGCTAAGAATGAGACAGATTATTTAACGAAGATTCGCGCAGAAAAACTAGAAGTTACCACCGTAGATGGTATTGGTTCGGTTATGAGTAATACTTCGATTCCCTTTGCGCTTTTAGCAGATGAATCTGGAAATAACCAAGCCTATGGCAATGAGCATTATGCTAGCCAGCTTATTCCGCCCTTTCCCGATGCAGAAAAGGAGGAAAATAAATGACACGGGCAGCCCAGGGGGTATTACTGGCAAGTGCCGGGTTTTTCCTAGCCAGGAAGTATCTGGTGCAGCACCTTTCTCCTGAGCAGCTTCGCCGCTATGAACGCCAGAATTTTCATGGCAAAACCGTAAACCTTAGCGGGGGAATCAAAGTTGCAGCTGGCTGTTTGACCAGCGCCCTGGCACTTTCTGGCAATAGCGCCGCAAAATTTGGGGCAATAGTGCCGGTGGCAGCAGGAGCAGCCCTGGGATATATTGATGACACCCAGGCGCAAACGCCTTTTGATACGCGACCAGAAAACGCTGATTCCCAAGAAGTAACCATCAATAATGCTGAGGCTAATCCGGGACAGAAAACTGGCGTTAATACTGCTGCGAAGGGATTTCACGGGCATTTGCGAGCCTTAGCTCAGGGAAAAGTTACTACCGGTGCTTTGAAGATTGCCGGTATCGGAATCGGAGCCGGTATAGGCGCGGTTGGAATTGGTCGTTCCCGAGGTAGCGGTTTGCCCTCCTGGGCGCTAGATACAGTGCTAATTGCCGGTAGTGCGAATCTGGCTAACCTATTTGACCTGCGTCCAGGGCGTTGCTTAAAACTAGGGACTCTGATTAGCCTGCTACTTAGGGGCAATAAAGGTGCTGCCAAAATCTTAGGAAGCGGGGCGCTGACGGTTTGCCTCCTAGAACTACCTAAAGACCTAGGAGAAAAGGAAATGCTGGGGGATACCGGTGCTAACGCCCTCGGGGCGCTACTGGGGGTAGCGTTAGCGCAAAAAACTAAGCTACCTGGGAAACTATTGGCTGTCCTGGCGGTAGTTACCTTAAACGCCGCCAGCGAGAAAATATCCTTTTCCCAGGTAATCTCGGGTAATGCGGTATTACGGGCTATAGATAACCTAGGGCGCAGGTGTTGAAAAAACCGGGATTAGGCAACCGGCTGCCCGCCTTAGCGTCGGCTGTCGGGCTAATTTCTGTCCTCACTTTACTCTCGAGATTTTTTGGTTTTGGGCGTTGGCTGACCCAATCTGCTTGGGTAGGCACGGGCGCCTTCGCGAACGCCTACGCTACCGCTAATCAGCTGCCAACAGTTCTATTTGAGGTGGTCGCCGGGGGAGCGCTCGCGGGAGTAACTATTCCGATTCTTGCCGGTCCGATTGCCGATGAGTTAAGAGCCGAGGTGCAACGTATATCTTCGGCTCTCATTTCGTGGGCGTTGTTACTGCTCACGCCGATAGGGGTGATGGTTTATTTTCTAGTACCTTGGATAGGTCAGGTAATGCCTTGTCCCCAAGGGGCTGACCCGCAGCTGCAAGCCCATTTAATTAGCGTCTTTTTGCAAATGTTTGCGCTGCAAGTGCCCCTTTATGGATTGTGTGTAGTCGGCACCGGTATTTTGCAAGCCCATGAAAAGTTTTTACTGCCCGCTTTAGGTCCATTGCTTAATTCCCTGGTGGTAATCAGCACTTACGCGATTTTTGGTTACCTTACTCCCTCGGTTGCAGATCCTGAGCAGGTGGCTCATAACGCTATTTTGATTTTGGGGTGGGGGACTACCGCTGGGGTAGCGGCCATGAGTCTACCGCTATTTATTCCGATTTACCGTCTGGGGATTCGTTGGCGTCCCACTTTACGTTTGGGACAAGGGCGAGGACGGAAAGCTATGCAGCTAGCGGGGGCAGGGGTGGGGTCTCTAATTGCGCAACAGTTCTCAGTGCTGGTAATCATTTTGGTTACCCGCAGCTATGGCGTGGAAGGCTCTTTGCCTATCTACCAGTACTCGCAATCGGTATATATGTTGCCCTATGCGGTATTGGCGGTTCCGATTGCTACTGCGATGTTTCCCAGGTTATCTTGGCTTATCCATCGAGGCGATAAGGGGGCATTCAACCTGGAATGTGCATCTTCAACGCGATTTGTAACCGGAATCGGTCTTTTCGGGTCGGCGCTGCTGGTGTCGGTGGCTCGTCCGGTAACTGATATTTTTGCGCGAATTAATCCCGTTCCAGGAATGTTATGGGCACTGGTGGCAATGGCACCTGCCGTGGTGGGCTACGGATTGGTCTATCATCTTTCACGGGTTCTCTACGCTTTAGGAGGAGCGAAACAGGCGGTGATAGCAGCCTCTGCTGGGTGGCTGACGGTAGCGGCTCTTTCCTGGGGGTTGAGTGCCTGTTTATCTAGTATTTGCGCTAATCGCGCTAATGCTATTTTGCTTGCCTTGGGGTTGGCGCAATCGGTAGGTATGAGCGTGGGGGCGCTGGGACTGCTAATCGGTCTGCGGCAGATTGCGGGAAAACCAGCCTTAAGGGGCGTTGCCCCGGCTGCTGGTTATGGCTTTTTTCTAGCGTTAGGGGCAGGGGTGTCTGGTTGGTTTATTTCTGGTTATTTGATGAAGTTATGGGTGAATATATTTGGTACTTTTTTTGCGGCCGCCCTTGCGGGGATTGTGACCGTGGCTATTATGAGCCCGCTGCTAGTGCGCCAGTTGCGCGAGCGTAAAAATGATTTATCTACTTCCGGCAATAAATAGGCAGCTAGGTGCAGAAATAACCAAGGGGGGATAGGTTAGGAAGTGGGCGTGGTAATGGTCGAACCCTACCTAGATGATAAATCTGAACAGTAATCGAATAGCTTGATAGAAACTGAAAGTGAAACTATGCAACTGCGTGATGAAACCTATAAGTATCCGGTAGAAAAACAAGAACTGATTTACCACGGACAGGTGTTTGATTTTCAAAGTGACCAAGTGCGTCTGCATAAAGATGAGCCTGTGGTGCGTCGAGATTATCTTTCTCACCCCGGAGCAGTCGCGATTGCAGCGGTGCGCCCGGTTCAGGGAGCTGATGAATCTTCAAAGGAACTTGCTGATTGGGAGATTCTTTTGCTCCGTCAATATCGTCATCCGGTGCGTGCTTTCCTGTGGGAGATTCCGGCGGGTTTATTGGATAAACCGGGCGAAGATCGTTTGAGCGCTGCCCGCCGAGAGCTTTGGGAGGAAGCTAATCTTCAGGCAGCAAATTGGAAAGTGCTGGTAGATTTCTTCACTTCTCCCGGTGGTAGCAGTGAACATTTACGGATATTTTTAGCGCGCGGAATCTCTCCTGTGAGCGGTCAGCCTTTCGATAGGCGTGAAGAAGAACGAGATATGTGCCTTGCCTGGTTTCCTCTAGACCAAGCAAGAGATGCCCTACTCAGCGGCAGTCTACATAATCCATCGGCTCTGGCTGCGGTATTGGCGAGTATTGAGTCCTTGAGAAATGGTTGGCGTTCTTTGCGTAGCCCCTCTGCGCCCTTCATAGCTGATCCGCTTCTGCTTGAGCGCTAAAACGCGCGTCAGCTAGCCGTCTCCATTGGGGTTTTTGTTAAACCAACCGGTTTGTTGAGGGCGAATTCAACTTCATTTGTGTGTTGTACCCGCCACACTTCCCTTTAGTAGACATTTTTGCAAGTAACCTGTTTCTAAAATGCGTTAAAATAGCTAAGGTCTATTTTTAAGGAGGGGAAACGTGAGCGACACGGAACCGACTCGGCAAACAGTTCTAGATTTGATAGTCGAAAAAGGCCCCGTTACCGCCGCCCACCTGGCGAAAATCCTCCGGCTTACTACCGCGGCTATTCGTCGCCACATTACTGCTCTAGAATCCGCCCAGATGATTGCAGTATACGAAAGTGGACAACAGACCAAACGGGGGCGTGGTCGGCCGGCGCGTCACTACATCGCTACCGGTAAAGGACGGGAAGGGCTTAGCGAGGATTACTCAAAACTTGCAAGTCGGGCTCTGGGATTTATTGAGCAAGTCGCCGGTCCGGATGGAATAGACAGTTTCGCTGCTGCTCATTCGCGCGATATTGAACGTCGTTACGCGCCTTTGATAAAAGAAGCTGGTACAGACCCGAGGTCGCGTGCCCGCGCCCTCGCCGATGCCTTAACCGCCGATGGGTATGCCGCTACGGTGCGCGAGGTAGGCAATGGCGGTTTTGCAGTACAGCTTTGCCAAGGAAACTGCCCGGTGCAAGAAGTTGCGGGTGAGTTTCCGCAACTATGTGAGGCGGAAACTCAAGCGTTTTCCCGTCTTTTGGACGTACATGTGCAACGCTTGGCGACTTTGGCGGATGGGGAGCATGTATGTACCACCTCGGTGCCAATAGCTCTGCCCACTCCTAAATTCCCTATTAACCGCTAAACATGACACAGTAGAGCACAAGGAAACAACAAAAGAGGGATTGACACACAAATGACATCATCACCACCGGTGATTGCCACTAAAGAACAAAAAGAAGCTGCTGACCAGCAGGTTATAGACTCGATTGGCACTCAATACGAGTACGGATGGCATGATTCAGACGCAGCTGGTCAAAGCGCTAGGCGTGGTCTTGACGAGGAAGTAGTACGGTTCATCTCTGCCGAGAAAAACGAACCCGAATGGATGCTTAAACGCCGACTAAAAGCCCTCAAAGTTTTTGAACGTAAGCCGATGCCTACCTGGGGGCCTGATTTATCTGATTTGCAAATGGATCAGATTAAATATTTCGTGCGCTCGACCGATCGGGTAGCTAGCTCCTGGGAAGATTTGCCCGAGGACATCAAGAAAACCTATGACCGGCTAGGGATTCCGGAAGCAGAACGCGAAAGCCTGGTTTCTGGGGTGGCGGCTCAATATGAATCCGAAGTGGTTTACAACCAGATTCGCGGCGATTTGGAAGAACAAGGAGTTATCTTCCTAGATACCGACACCGCGCTGCGCGAACACGAAGACCTGTTCAAACGATTCTTCGGGAAAGCCGTTCCTGCTGGTGACAACAAATTTGCGGCTCTAAATACCGCGGTGTGGTCGGGGGGATCTTTTATCTATGTTCCCAAGGGCGTGCAGGTCGAAATCCCCCTGCAAGCATATTTTAGGATTAACACCGAAAACATGGGGCAGTTCGAGCGCACTCTGATCATTGCTGACGAGGGTTCTTACGTTCACTACGTGGAAGGGTGCACCGCCCCGATTTATAAATCGGATTCGCTACACTCTGCGATTGTAGAAATTTTCTGTCTTAAAGATGCCCGGGTACGCTACACCACCATTCAAAACTGGTCTACAAACGTCTATAACCTGGTAACCCAGCGCGCCATCTGCGAAGAGGGCGCCACTATGGAATGGGTAGACGGAAATATGGGGTCAAAAACTAATATGAAGTACCCCTCGGTCTATTTGAACGGGAAAAATGCGCGCGGAGAGGCGCTATCAGTGGCATTCTCGGGCGAGGGGCAAAATCAAGATACCGGTGCAAAAATGTTGCATCTAGCGCCCAATACGTCCTCTTCAATTGTCTCGAAATCTATTTCCCGTAACGGCGGGCGTTCGTCTTATCGGGGGCTGGTACACGTTGCTCCGCAGGCTAAACATTCCAAAGCATCAGTGGTTTGTGATGCGCTGCTGGTAGACCAAATTTCGCGTACTGACACCTATCCTTATGTGGATATTCAAACCGATGATGTCGAGATGGGACACGAGGCTACGGTGTCTAAAGTTAGTGCCGACCAGCTATTTTATCTGATGAGTCGGGGGCTTAGCGAAACGGAAGCAATGGCGATGATTGTGCGTGGCTTTATTGAACCAATCGCGCGGGAACTACCCATGGAATACGCCCTGGAGCTTAATCGCCTAATCGAACTACAAATGGAAGGATCGGTGGGGTAATGGCAAAGATGCTAAAACAGGCAGACCATAAAGTAGTCGCAGCTTCCTCCCGAGCTGACCGTCCTACCTCTTTTAATCTTGCTGATATTCCTATGCCGACCGGGCGGGAAGAAGATTGGCGCTTTACTCCGCTAGAGCGGATAAAGATGCTGCTTACAGAGACTTTAGAGGGAAGTTCTCCTACAGTTGAGGTTGAGGGGCAGGTTTTAAACTCAGGTAAACGCCTAAATCTGGGCGCGTCCTCGTATATCGAAATAGCTACCGACAGCGATATTCACGGTAAAATCGGGGCTCCCGGAGACCGGGCGAGCGTTGTCGAATGGAATAACCACCAGGAAATAGTAAACCTAGTTATTGCTGACCAGTTTCCCGAAGCATTGCGAATCAAAATAATTGGGGAAAACCCGACTCCGGCTGCCCAACATATCTGCATAGATGTGAAACCACAGGCTAAAGCCCTGCTAATTTTGGAACACAGCGGTGATGCCCAACTCAACCAGGGGGTTGAGATAAATGTTGAAAGCGGAGCCGAGCTAGAAATAGTTTCGATTCAGCAATGGGAACGCTCGGCAGTACACGCGGCTAATCACCGCATGAACGTGGAAAAAGACGCAAAGCTGAAACATATCGTAGTCACCCTGGGGGGCGATTTGGTACGAATCTGCCCCGATATCGATTTAGATAAACCGGGCGGGGAAGTCGAAATGTTAGGTGTCTACTTTACCGACACTGACCAGCATCAAGAACACCGCCTTTTCGTCAATCACATTGCTGAAAATTGCCGTTCCGATGTGCACTATAAAGGAGCGCTGCAAGGAACGCAGGCACATGCGGTCTGGATTGGGGATGTGCTGATTGGCAAACAGGCTTTCAATACCGATTCCTATGAGCAAAACCGTAACCTGGTGTTAAACCCGGGAGCAAAAGCTGATTCGGTACCCAACCTAGAGATTGAAAACGGAGAAATCGCGGGAGCTGGACATGCTTCTGCCACCGGGCGTTTTGATGACGAACAGCTCTTCTATTTGCTGTCGCGCGGTATTCCGGAAGATACCGCCCGAAAAATGGTGGTACATGGATTTTTTGCTGAACTTATCCGCCAGATTGGAATCAACGAGATTGAAGAACGCCTATTACAGGTGATTGACGCGCGGTTAGAACAAGGCTCGGGTGCGCTATGAGCCTAGAAAAAGTCTGTGAAGTGGACGCGCTAGAAGCCGGACAAGCACTACGCGCAGAAATAACCGATGAAAAGGGTAAAAGGATTCCAATCGCCGTTGTGCGTGACGAGGAAGGCGGCTGGCACGCGATAGATGCCCTGTGTACTCACGGGGACATAGCTTTAGACGAGGGCGAGGTAGAAGGGTGCGCAATTGAGTGCTGGGGGCACGGTGCCCAGTTCGATTTGAACACCGGGCAGCCTACCTTGCCTGCTACCCAGCCAGTTAAGTGTTATCAGCTTGAAATCAAAGGACAGGCGGTTTATGTTTCTGCCTGTAGCCGCAGTAAAGGAAATGAATAAATGGGGAAACTAGAAGTTAAAGACCTACAGGTTTCGGTAGAAACTCCCGACGGGATAAA
Source organism: Varibaculum sp. (assembly GCF_008661855.1). Lineage (NCBI taxonomy): Bacteria > Bacillati > Actinomycetota > Actinomycetes > Actinomycetales > Actinomycetaceae > Varibaculum > Varibaculum sp. The sequence goes on along the minus strand of NZ_RPZY01000054.1, from coordinate 44,670 downwards.
GCAGATTCTGAAAGGCACCTCCCTAACGGTGAATTCCGGGGAAAAGCACGCGATTATGGGGCCGAATGGTTCGGGTAAATCTACTTTGGCCTATTCGATTGCCGGTCACCCCGGTTACCATATCGAGGGCGGGGAAGTGCTCCTAGATGGGGTTAATATCTTGGAATCTTCCCCAGATGAAAGGGCACGCGCCGGTCTTTTTCTGGCTATGCAATACCCAGTAGAAGTCCCAGGAGTCACCGTATCTAACTTCTTGCGTACTGCCCGGACTGCGGTTGATGGGCAAGCTCCGCCGGTACGTACTTGGGTAAAGGAACTAAAAGCCGCCATGGAGGATTTAAAAGTAGATCCAAAGTTCGCTAGTCGCGACCTCAATGCCGGTTTTTCTGGTGGGGAAAAGAAACGCCTAGAGATTTTGCAGATGCAAATCCTTCACCCCAAGTTCGCTATTCTTGACGAAACTGACTCTGGTCTAGATATTGACGCTTTGCGCACCGTATCGGCGGGGGTAAATCATGCTCACGAGAATCTTGGTTGCGGGCTGCTGGTAATCACGCACTACTCGCGGATTTTGAACTACATTAAGCCGGACTTCGTGCACGTATTTGCCAAAGGACGGATTGTGGACTCTGGGGGGAGCGAGCTGGCTGACAAGCTGGAGACCAGCGGATACGACTCCTATCTGTAAACAATCTCCGACCATAAAGCCCTGTTTCATTAGTTATTGAGAGGATGCTGCCAGTGCAATCGCCATTTTCCGATACGGAACTGGCGCGTTTGCGCGCCGATTTTCCGATTCTTTCCCGCACCGGACGGGGAGGAAAACCGATTGTCTATTTAGATGCGGCCGCGACCTCTCAAAAACCGCGTTCAGTTATCGAGGCGGAGAACTGCTTTTATGGAAACTCTAACGGGGCAGTGCATCGCGGTACTCACCTGCTGGCCGATGAATCTAGCCAGTATTTCGAGGATGCGCGTTGCGTCCTCGCCTCCTTTATCGGAGCAAATCCCAGCGAAATTGTCTGGACCAAGAATGCCACCGAGGCGCTAAATCTGGTGGCCTATGGCCTGTCTAACCCCGGGATGGATGGCGGGGCTCCCCTGATCGGTAAAGGTGATCGGGTAGTTACTACACGGGCAGAGCATCACGCCAACTTGGTGCCGTGGCAGTTACTTAGCCAGCGCACCGGCTGCGAGTTCGCCTATCTGGATTTGGATGATGAAGGTCGGATTGACCTGGAAACCCTGGATGCGATCACCGCGAACACCAAGGTAGTGGCAGTAACTCATGCCTCGAATGTATCGGGGGCGATTACTGATATAGCACCTATTATCCAGGCGGCTCACGCGGTGGGGGCTTGGGTAGTGTTAGATACCTGCCAGTCCAGCGCTCATATGCCCTTAGATATTAAAATCCTGGGCGCGGATTTTGCTTGCTTTTCCGGGCATAAAATGGCAGGTCCCACCGGTATTGGGGCGCTATATGGCCGGGGGGAATTGCTAGAGCAATTGCCGCCTTTCCTGGCAGGTGGCTCCATGATTGCCGATGTAAACATGGACAAAACCACTTTCCAACCTGTCCCCGAGCGATTCGAGGCCGGCTCGCAAGCGGTAGCCCAGATTCACGCTTGGGCGGTGGCACTTGATTATTTACAGAAAGTGGGAATGGAACGGATACGTCAGCATGAACTGTTCCTAACTCAGTATCTATTGGAGGGCTTAACGAGCGTTAAAGGTCTGCGGCTGCTAGGGCCTACAGATTACCGCGAACGGGTAGGACTCGCGGCTTTCGATTTCTTTGGTATCCATCCCCATGACGTGGGGCAGGTATTAGATGCCGCGGACGTGGCGATTCGGGTAGGGCATCACTGCGCCCTCCCGCTGCACGCCCACTATGGTTTACGTTCCTCTTGTCGGGCATCTCTTTCGCTTACTTCTTCGCGCGAAGATATTGATCGCCTAATTGATGGTTTAGAAACCGTACGTAGTTTCTTTAAAAGGGGGGAATAATGGTTTCGGCTCTTGATCAGCTATATCAGCAGGTGATTATGGATCATGCCGCGGAAAAACACGGCAGCTCTCCAGTAACGCCTTCAGATACCTCGTCCTATCAAGTTAATCCTACCTGCGGGGATGAAGTTACTTTAGCAGTTACTTTAGAGGGCGATACTCTGGCCGATCTTGCCTGGCAGGGGCAGGGCTGTTCCATTTCCCAGGCATCACTATCAATGATGAATGACTTGGTAGCGGGAAAATCTTTGGCGGAAGTGGAACAGCTTTGGAATGATTTCGACCAAATGATGCATTCGCGGGGACTGGAACTTCCTGACGAAGTGCTAGATTCCCTAGAAGATGCCGCCAGTCTGCAAGGAACCTACAAGTTTCCCAACCGAGTTAAATGCGCCCTCTTAGGGTGGATGGCGCTGAGAGAGTCAATCGCCAAAACGCAAGCGAGGCAAGAACATGAGTGAAGAACGTCCTTGGGAAAATACCTCGGAAGTGCCCCAGCGCTTTCAGGAAGTGGCTGCCGGTAATGAAAATGCCGGTCCCTATCTCCCCTCGAAAACCCATGTCCATGGGCATGATAGCGAAAACGGACGCTTAGATACCGATAAATCGGGCAGAGCGACAAGGTCCGGAGCAGCCCCTCAGCATTCCCCACAAGAGTTTGCCGAGCCTTCCCCGCTCACCCCGCAAAATGCGCTCCCTACCAAAGAGGAAATACTGGAAGCACTGAAAGATGTTATTGACCCCGAACTGGGGATTAATATCGTGGATTTAGGGCTGATTTATGGGGTTGAGCTGCAAGAAGATGGGACAGTGGTTCTCGAAATGACACTTACCTCAGCCGCCTGTCCACTCACCGATGTGTTGGAAGAGCAAACTCAGTGGGTGCTTTCGGCGATGGCGTCTCGGGTTCAAATCAACTGGGTGTGGATGCCACCTTGGGGACCAGATCGCATTAGCGAGGACGGACGTGAACAGCTGCGGGCTCTCGGCTTTAACGTTTAATGAGGTAACATAGGCTGTTAGAGAAATCTAGCAGGGGGAAGTCTATGACACTTGGGGTCTGGTCTGAAGTTGGTAGATTGCAGAGAGTTTTAGTACATCGCCCAGGTAAAGAGCTCAATCGCCTCACCCCCTCTAATCGAGACGAACTGCTGTTCGACGATATTTTATGGCTAGAAAAGGCGCGTGAAGATCACGATACTTTCACCGCTATTCTTAGCGCCGAAAATGCCGAGGTGGTTTACTTAGCGGATTTATTGGCGGAAACTTTAGATATAGAGGCAGCGCGTAAATGGTTGCTGGCGGAAACAATTAATGAGCGTCATTTCGGAGTTTCGCTTAGCGAAGGGTTACGCCAGTATTTGGATACGCAAGAAAGCTCACGTTTAGCACAGATTTTGCTCTGTGGACTTACGCGCCAAGAAATTGAGGAACAGCTGGGAAAAGTTTCCTCAGTGGTTTTAGCCCGGGTTAGTGTTGAGGATTTGGTTTTGGGGGCATTACCTAACCATTTATTTACCCGCGATACTTCTGCTTGGATTGGCGGGGGAGTTATGCTCTCGGCCATGAAAAAGACTGCCCGTCGCCGTGAAACCTTAAACTTGCAGGCTATCTACCGGTTCCATCCAGATTTTAGCGATAATCTTACCCAGTTTGGCGCAGGCGTAGCTGACAGCCCCGCCTCCACCGAGGGCGGGGATGTAGAAATACTCTCGGAACACTCGGTACTGGTAGGGATTTCGGAACGTACCAGCCCGGCAGGTTTCGAGCGCCTTGCTTCCCGCCTGCTCCGGGACTCGTCCTCATCAATAAATATGGTTACCGGGTTGTTGATGCCGATGGAGCGAGCCCAAATGCATTTAGATACGGTTCTGACGATGATTAACCGGGATACTTTCTATAAATACAAAAATTTGGGGATGTTGGAGAGCGTTACTGCTCGCCGGGGCGCAGACGGTCAAATCTGTTGGCAGATGCATCCGGAAGCCGAAATGCATGAGATTCTTGCTCAGGCGGCCGGAGTGAGCGCGGTTAATATTCTGCAAACCCCGCAATCTGATAGTGGCGCCGAACGCGGGCAATGGAATGATGCCTGTAACCTGCTGGCACTTCGTGAAAACGTGGTGACTTCCTATGACCGCAACTGGCAAACCATCGACTACTTGCGCTCCCAAGGGGTAAAAGTTTTAGAAGTTCCCAGTGCAGAGCTGGGGCGTGGGCGCGGAGGGCCGCGCTGTATGACCTGTCCGTTATCGCGAGCAGCTGTTGAATAAATAGCGGGGTCTGAATCGGGGAAACAGATTTAGCTCAATAGTAAGAAAAAAAATAGAAAGGTTAAACTGTGGCATTACTATCTGGTCGCCATTTTCTAAAAGAACTCGATTTCACCGCCGAGGAATGGCGGTATCTGCTGGATTTGGCGGCGCAGCTAAAAGCAGCCAAACGGGCGGGAAGTGAACAGCCTTATTTGAAAGGTAAAAATATCGCCCTGATTTTTGAAAAAACTTCTACCCGCACGCGCTGCTCTTTTGAAGTAGCTGCCTACGACCAGGGTGCCCATGTAACTTTTCTCGACCCGGTGGCCTCCCAGATTGGGCATAAGGAATCTATGGCGGACACGGCGCAAGTATTGGGGCGCTTCTATGATGGCATTGAGTTTCGAGGACGGCGTCAAGAGGACGTAGAGACTTTAGCGCGCCTATCGGGGGTGCCGGTTTGGAATGGTCTGACCGATGAGTGGCATCCCACGCAAATGCTTTGTGACCAGCTAACTATGATGGAACATTCCGGACGCGACTTGCAGGATATTTCCTTTGCCTATCTGGGTGATGCCCGCAATAATATGTCGAATTCGCTGCTGATTTCCGGGGCAATGATGGGCATGGATGTGCGAATTATCGGGCCAAAGCAGCTGTGGAATGAACAATGCTGGATTGATAAAGCCCATGAAATTGCGGCTCTAACCGGCGCGAGAATCACCCACACTGATGATCCGGCTGCTGGGGTTAAGGGTGCGGATTTCTTGTATACCGATGTATGGGTTTCGATGGGGGAGCCGAAAGAAGTCTGGGATGAGCGGATTAAGCTGCTCTTGCCCTACCAGGTTAATGCCCAGCTAATGGCGGAAGCCGGACAGCAAGCAAAGTTTTTGCACTGCCTACCGGCGTTCCATGACCGCGCGACCACCGTGGGGGAGGATATTTACCAAAAAACTGGTCTCGATGCCTTAGAAGTTACCGATGAGGTGTTCTGTGGGGAACGCTCAGTAGTGTTTGACCAAGCAGAAAACCGGATGCACACCATTAAAGCCGTGATGGTAGCTACTTTGGGGACGCTAACTGACTAGAATAATCAGGTACTGAAAGGGGAGGCGCCCGGCCAGTGACCGGGCGCCTCCCCTAATGATTTAACAGTCAGCTAAGTGTACTAACCAGACTATCCAAGTAGGGGTAGTAGATCCCCGATTCCGTTGAACACTGCCTTGGGGCGGTAGGGGAACTTCTGGATGTCCTCGCGGGAAGTTGAACCTGATAACACTAGGTAGGAATCCATACCGCTTTCTACCCCGGCGTGAATATCAGTGTCCATGCGGTCGCCGACCATGGCCGCGTCCTCGGAGTGGGCGCCCAGCTTATTGAGTCCCGCCCGGAACATTACCGGATTCGGTTTACCCACGAAATAGGGCCTCCGCCCGGTAGCCTTGGTAATCATCGCGGCTACTGACCCCACCGCGGGCAGGGTTCCGTCCTCGGAAGGACCGGTAGTGTCCGGGTTGGTGCAAATGAACTTCGCGCCCTTTTCGATTAGTCGAATCGCTTTGGTAATATTGACGAAATCGTAGAAGCGAGTTTCACCTAGAACCACATATTCCGGATTGGTTTCAGTCATAATATAACCGGTTTCATGGATTGCGGTGGTAAGTCCCGCTTCTCCAATGACGAACGCGGTCGAGTTAGGGGACTGGCTATTTAAGAATTCGGCAGTAGCGTTAGCCGAAGTCCAGATGCGGTCTTCGGGAACCTCTAATCCCGAGGTTTTTAATCGTGCAGCTAAATCACGGTTAGTAAAGATAGAGTTATTAGTTAGTACCAGGAACGGGATATTTTTCTTTTTCAGGGTTTCAATAAACTCGCATGCTCCTGGTAGCGCCACGGATTCGTGCACCAGCACTCCATCCATATCGGTCATCCAGGCTTTGGGTTTACGCAATTCACTAATATCGCTCATATCCTTATTTTAACGGGCAAAGACATCTATTTCTGGTCTGTTAAATCTGTAATCTAGCTATTTCATATCTGAGGTTCGGTATCTGCTTCGACCTACTCCTATCCTCGAAAATACGGGATAGTAGCGGACCAAGCAATAGCCGTATCGGTTTTAACTACGGTCAGCTCCTGGGTAGAATCGCGGGGTGATTAATGCGCAAGATATGGAAGTGCGGATCGGGCAGCGGCTCTTGGTCTCCCGCACCAATTTGCGGATTGATAAAGGGATGCGGATCGGTCTAGTGGGGCGCAATGGCGCTGGTAAAACCACTACTATGCGCCTAATCGCGGCGCTAGTTGCTCTCGGTAAACATCGCTCCAGCGGCTCTCTTAGCGAGGACGAGGCTCAAGAACTAATCGACAATATCGATTTTCAAGGCAAAGTTACTTCCTCCGGGTCAGTAGGGTATCTGTCACAGGACCCGGCGGTAGGGGTAAAGCAAAAGGACGGGATTTCCCGGATCATGGCGGTGCGGGATTTGGATCGCACTTTGCGGGCAATCGAGAACGCTCAAGAAAAAATGTCTACCACCAGCGGGGAAACCCAGGCCAGGGCGATAGAAAGATACGCCCGGCTGGATGAAGAATTTACTCGCCTAGGAGGTTATGCCGCCCGCTCTGAGGCTATGCAGATTGCCCATAACCTGGGGCTAGAGCAAGGCGCGCTCACGCAGCCACTAGCGACCCTTTCCGGAGGGCAGCGCCGCCGGGTAGAACTGGCGCGGGTACTTTTTTCCCAACCGGACGTACTGCTTTTAGATGAGCCCACCAACCACTTAGATCATGACTCCATTATTTGGCTCCGCGATTTTCTGCGCACCTATGTCGGCGGCTTTGTCATGGTCACCCACTCTACGGCGCTACTACAAGACACGGTAAACCAGGTGTGGTACTTGGATGCCTCCCGGGCGGTGATTGACCAATATAAACTCGGCTGGGACGCCTACCTGAAGCAGCGCGCTCAAGATGAGGCGCGGCGGCGCCGGGAGCGCCAAAATGCCCTGGCGAAAGCGCAGGCATTGCGTGAGCAAGGTGAAAAAATGCGGGCTAAAGCCACTAAGGCAGTCGCAGCGCAGCAAATGCTGCGCCGAGCCGAGGAACTGGTTAAAGAGGCCGGAAGCGAAACCAAGGCCGAAAAGGTTGCCCGCCTACGTTTTCCTACTCCACTAGCTTGCGGCAAAGTACCGCTTAATGCGCGCAGCCTCGCGAAATCCTATGGCAGCCTAGAGGTATTTTCCGGTCTAGATTTATCAATCGATCGCGGCAGCAAAGTGGTGGTTTTGGGGGAAAACGGCGCCGGTAAAACCACGTTGCTGCGCCTATTAAACGGGATTGAAGAACTAGATTCGGGGGAAGTTGTCCCCGGTCACGGCCTAAAACTGGGCTACTATGCCCAGGAGCATGAAACCTTGGATCCTGCCCGCACGGTTTATGAAAATATGACTGCGGCGGCTCCCGACCTGGATGAAACCCATGTGCGCAACATTTTGGGACAGTTCTTATTTTCGGGTGAGGACGCTTTCAAACCGGCCAGCGTGCTTTCGGGGGGAGAAAAAACCCGGCTAGCTTTAGCCACCCTGGTGGTAAGTGGCGCCAATGTGCTGCTGCTTGATGAACCTACCAATAACCTAGATCCGGCGTCCCGAGAAGAAATCTTGCACGCCCTCGACCAATACGAGGGGGCAGTGGTGCTGGTCACCCACGATCCGGGGGCCGTGGAGGCACTAAATCCGCAGCGGGTGTTGCTGCTCCCTGATGGGGACGAGGATTTATGGAGCGATGATTACCTGGATCTGGTGGAACTGACTTAGCTAGCAGCCGGCCTTACTCGTAATCTTGCTGGGGCTAGTGGGTAATTCGGGGACTAATCCAAAGTTGCCGTCTCGATCTCGCTAAAGGGAACTACCTTGGTGGGAAAAGAGCGATACGCCAGATATTGCCGCAAAAAATCAGCGTGTTCATCGCAAGTCAGCCAGGTTTTATGTACGGGGCGGGGAATCTTGGGGTTGCGCCACAATACCGCTTTGGTTGCCGGGTTTTCGCACCGGCGGGCTGAACAGATATTGTCTTCTGGTCCTTTAGCTAAAGCCATGTTCCTCCTTGTCCTTAGTTTTCATTCTAGAGGCTTAGCTAGGATGGAAGTATGAGCTACAAATTAACCCTGGTACGACACGCGCAGGCTGGTTACGGCCACGGCGACCACTCTCGTCCTTTAACCCCGGCTGGGGTGCGGCAGGCGCGAGAGCTGGGGACGTTATTGGTTAAAGAGGGCGTTGAAGCCGAGCTGATATTGCATTCTACGGCGACTCGCGCCACTCAAACTGCGAGGCAGCTGGGACAATTCTACCAAGGCGTTCAACTACTGGCAGAGGACGAGCTGTACCATTGCTCCCCGGAGCGGCTGCTGCGCCTAGTGGAAGAGTATGGACCGACAGGCGGTAAAACCATTTTGGTAGTGGGACATGAACCGATTATCTCGATGACTGCCCAACTGTTAACCCCAGACAACGCCAGCGTTCCCTATGGAGTATCCACCGCTACCGCTATTGCATTTCACGTTCGCTCCTTTAATAATCTTGGCTCTGGTAGCGGGCAGATAACCGGGGTTTTCCACGCCCCGCTGCGCCAATAGTCTTGGGTTTAATTGGGAAGTATTAGAGAATTGAAGAAATTATTTAGCAGTTAGAGGTGCTGAAAGCGGTACAGAGGACTTGAAAGAAGCGTCTTCAGTACTGGAATAAATTTCTGTATCAAAATTCAGTCAAGCCTAAAATTTGCTAGTTGTCCGGGTTTTACAGGAAAATAATTCTGAGTTTTCTATCTAAAGGATGAATAATAATGAGTCAATTTAACCCCAATCCCAATCCAAATAATAGCTCTAATCCCTACCCGCCAAGCTCGCCGACGCAGCCTCAGGTGGGGCAGCAACCTAGCTACGGGCAGCCCCTGCCACAAGCTCCTATACAGGGTTATCAAAGTGGGGGAGTAGCAAGTCCGAATGCCGAAGACACCGGTAGTTTCGGCTGGGCAGTTCTGGGGTTCTTTATTCCCATTGCAGGGTTGGTTCTTTGGTTGGTGTGGAAAAATACCAAGCCTAAGACGGCAACCCAATGCCGTAACGGTTTTATCGCTGGTCTGGTTCTAACCGTAGCTTTCTATATTTTCAGTTTTGCAATTATCGGCTCTTTGAGCAGTGGTATCTAAGCTAAAAATCGGCTAACTATCTGGCAAGAAAACGGGCAATAGCCTGGGTATTAGCCCTAAAATCTGGTAGACCAATCAAAAATGGGTGGGGCAGATATGAAACCATATCTGCCCCACCCATTAGCTATTGCTAGCGTTAAATGGGCTATTCGTTTACCACTGTTCCCTTGGGGACTACCGTGATTCCGCCCTCGGAAACAATAAAGCCCCGCTCGCGGTCTCTATCGTGATCGACACCGATTTGTACCCCCGGTCCGACTCGAACATTCTTATCTAAAATAGCGTTGTGAATCACAGCGGAGCGTTCAATATCAACCCCATGCATTAGTACCGAACCATCAACATGTGAGTAGGAATGTAAATGCACCATCGGGGAAAGCATGGAACGTTCCACCAGAGCACCCGAAATGATAACCCCAGGAGACACAATAGAATCTAGCGCCTCACCGCGCCGACTCTCATCATTAAAAGTGCTTTTAGCAGGAGGTAACCAGGCATCTAGTTTGGTAAAAGTTGGCCATTCATAGTTGTAGAGGTTAAAAACTGGCGACACCGAGAGTAAGTCTTGATGAGCGTCATAAAAGGCGTCAATCGTACCCACATCCCGCCAGTAATCCCGGTCGCGGTCAGTAGCGCCTGGAACCTGGTTCTTTATAAAGTCATAGCAATTAACCCCGCCATGCTCAACGAAATAGGGAACTAAATCTCCACCCATGTCGTGTTTAGAATCTTCGTTTTGCGCATCTGCTTGCAGCGCGGCTACTAAATCTTTAGTAGTGAAAACATAATTCCCCATAGAGGCCAAGAACTTAGTTGGGTCATCCGGCAGTCCCTCGCAGGTGTCCGGCTTTTCTAGGAAACGCTTGACCGTGCCACCGTCCTGGTCTATTACCCCGAAACTGCTTGAGAGTTCGATTGGCTGACGGATACCGGCAACCGTGCAAGGCAAACCAGATTTAATATGGTCATCTACCATTTGGGAAAAATCCATCCGATAGATGTTATCTGCACCGATAATAACCAGGTATTTCGGATCTTCATCGCGAACGATGTTGAGAGACTGGTAAACAGCGTCTGCACTGCCTAAATACCAGTGTTTTCCTCGCCTTTGCTGGGCTGGTACCGGGGCTATATAGTTGCTGAGCAAATCCGACATTCTCCAGGTGGTCGCCAAGTGGCGGTCTAAAGAATGGGATTTATATTGAGTTAGCACTACCGAGCGTAAATACCCCGAATTGACCACATTGGAAAGGGCAAAATCGATGAGACGATAGATTCCCCCAAAAGGAACCGCGGGTTTCGCGCGATCTAAGGTTAGTGGCATCAGTCTTTTACCTTCACCACCGGCTAGAATCATGACCAGTACATTGTTCTTACGCATATTTTTAGGATAGGACACATTATTTCTTTTGGGGGCGGGTTTGGAATCAAAACTTCGTTCCCGCCCCTATAAATGTTGATTCTATTAATCTAGTAAATAACTCTTAAATCGTTTTTTAGAAAGGCGTTCCCATGCGTGTCGATTTGCTAAGTCGCGAGTATCCCCCTCATGTCTATGGTGGGGCTGGTGTTCACGTTACTGAGCTAGCGAAAGTGTTAGCTGAACGAATCGAAGTGGGGGTGCATTGTTTTGAGGGAGCGCGTCCTACAGATGAGCAGAAAATAATAGTTAATGGATATGAGTATTGCTCCGAGCAAGAGGGGGCTAATCCGGCGCTTAGAACCTTGGGGATTGATTTGCAGATGGCGCAGCATTGCGACCAGGCTGATTTGGTGCATTCCCATACCTGGTATGCCAATATGGCTGGTCATTGGGCCAAAAATCTCTATGAAATCCCCCATGTGGTGACCGCTCATTCCTTAGAGCCGCTGCGTCCTTGGAAACGAGAACAATTAGGTGGCGGTTATAACCTCTCCTCCTGGGCAGAAAAGACTGCCTATCTGGCGGCGGATGCGGTAATCGGGGTTTCTCATGGGATGAAGGATGATATTTTGCGCTCCTACCCGCAAATAGACCCAGATAAGGTGCATGTAATCCATAATGGGCTGGATTTGGCGGACTGGCAGTTGCCCAGTGATTCTCAGCTGGTTTCCCACACCCTAGCTAAATATGGAATCGACCCGGATTTACCTACTGTGGTATTTGTAGGTCGGATAACCAGACAAAAGGGACTGCCTCACTTTTTGCAGGCAGTGAAACAGATTCCGGATAGCACCCAAGTAGTGCTTTGCGCGGGTGCGCCTGATACTAAAGAGATAGAAAAAGAGGTACGGCAGCTGGTAGACCAGCTTAGTGGGCAACGTTCGGGGATAGTGTGGATTGAAAACATGATGCCACACGATGACCTGGTACATATTTTGTCCTCCGCTGATGTTTTCGTCACCCCTTCGATTTACGAGCCGATGGGGATTGTTAATTTAGAGGCCGCCGCCATGGAACTTCCGGTAGTGGGAACCGCTACCGGGGGGATTCCGGATTGTATTGCCGAGGGCGAGACCGGATATTTAGTGCCTATTGACCAGCTAACTGATGGCAGTGGTACTCCCACTAATCCCGCTAAGTTCCACCGAGATATGGCCGAGAGAATCACCGATTTGATTGAGCACCCAGATCGGGCAAAACAGATGGGTAAAGCGGGACGGGTTCGAGTAGAGCAGAAGTTTTCTTGGCAATCGGTAGCCGATAAAACCGTAGCGCTTTATCGTTCGCTTTTGTAGTTTTCAGCTGCGGGACGGTTTTAAGCAGGGCGAGCATTTGGGGAAGATGCTCGCTCTTGCCCCTTAAATGCCTCCTCCAATAGTTAGGATTAGGTTATGGATACTCTGCTGCGATTAAAACACGTGGATTTTATGCGTGGGAGAAATCAGATACTTGATGATATTTCCTTTCAAACTAAAGAGGGCGAAAACTGGGTAATCCTAGGTCCTAATGGGGCGGGCAAAACCTCTTTGGTTTCTATTCTGGCAGCTCGTAACTATCCCTCGCGGGGGACAGCGAAAATCTTGGGGCATCACTTAGGTAACGTGCCGGTACAAGAGTTACATGAACGGGTAGGGTATTGCTCTTCTGATGTTCTGCGTCTGATTCCCGGACAACAAACGGTAAAGGCACTGATTCTATCGGCGGCTTACGGCACTATAGTCCGGGGACGCGATCACGATTTCGAGGACATTGATTATCAGCGCCGCGCTAATTTGATGGAACTATTTGGGGTAGATAATCTGCAAGATCGCTGTCTATCTACTCTTTCTGATGGGGAAAGAGGGCGGGTTTTGATTGCTCGTGCTTTGATGGCAGACCCAGAAATCTTGATATTAGATGAACCGGTAGCTGGAGTTGATTTACAGGCTCGCGAACTGTTGCTATGCGCCCTAGATGAACTTAGTTCCGATCCAAAATCTCCCCAAATTGTGATGGTCACGCATCATTTAGAGGAAATCCCAGCTTCTTTTAACCGGGCAGCCTTGATGAAAGCGGGAAGAATCATTGATGCGGGTGCAATAGATGAGGTACTGACCAGTGAGCAGCTTTCTAAGGCATTCTCCTTGCCTTTAAAATGTGGACGTGGAGATAATAACCGCTGGTGGGCGCACGCTCGGTGAAGAGATAAGCAGGGCGTCAAATATGAAACTCCAGCAGGAAATAAACCGACTAAATAGCAAACGAAAAGGTTAAAAATAATGGATTCAGCACAAGAGGATGTATTACAAAAAATTGCTGAACTGGGCGTAAAGTTCATACGCCTGTGGTTTACCGATGTGTCTGGCTCGTTAAAATCGGTAGCGATTGATCCGGCAGAACTTGAGGATGCCTTTATAGAGGGTATCGGGTTTGATGGTTCCGCTATCGAGGGATTCACCCGGGTTTACGAATCTGATATGTTGCTACGCCCCGATGCCTCTACCTTCCAAATCTTGCCTTGGCGCGGGGACGATGGTGAAGTCGGACGAATGTTTTGCGATGTTTATACCCCTGATTTGCGCCCTGCCCGCTCAGATCCGCGCCGGGTATTAGAACGCCAACTTGAGCGTGCAGCCGATTTAGGATTTACCTTTCGCATTCACCCGGAAATCGAGTTTTACCTGTTTAAACCACTCACTTCGCTAGATGAGCCCCTGCGTCCTATCGATAATGCCTCCTATTTTGATCATGTGCCTAACGGGGGAGACAACTCTTTTCGCCGCCGGGCAGTGGCGATGCTGGAAGAAATGGGGATTTCGGTCGAGTTTTCCCATCATGAAAACGGTCCGGGACAAAATGAAATCGACTTGCGTGCCTGTGATGCGCTCACCGGTTCCGATAACATCATGACTTTTAGGATTCTGATTGAAGAAATCGCGATGCAAGAAAACCTGCTGGCTACCTTTATGCCGAAGCCGATGGCGGGGCAGGCGGGCAGTGGAATGCATATCCATATGTCTTTATTCGAGGGCGAAGAAAACGCTTTTTATAACGCGGGCAGCGATATTTATCAGCTTTCCGATACTGGGCAAGCCTTTACGGCTGGTTTACTTGCTCATGCTCGCGAGTACTCGGCGATAGTGAATCAACACGTTAATTCCTATAAGCGTTTGTGGGGAGGTTCCGAGGCGCCCTCCTATATCTGTTGGGGGCATAATAACCGTTCTGCCCTGGTGCGCGTCCCCCTATATAAACCAGAAAAAGCTGGTGATGCCCGCATCGAGTATCGCGCAACCGATCCGGCCGCTAACCCTTATCTGGCTTGTGCCTGTCTGCTAGCTGCCGGGTTAGACGGGATTGAAAAAGAGATGAAGCTTCCTTTAGAAGCAGAAGATGATGTGTGGCGACTTTCGGACGCGGAACGGCGCGCCCAGGGAATCCCGACTTTGCCTTTGACTTTAGAGGAAGCCATCGGGGAACTGCGTCAATCTGAGTTTATGGCGAAGGTGCTGGGGGAGGAAGTTTTCGCGTATGTACTGCGAAATAAAGAGCGGGAATGGCGTGAATACTCGGCGCAGATAACTCGTGGAGAGTTGGCAAAGTTCTTGCGGGTGTAAAGCGGGCAGCTATGGTCAGGGAAGTTACTTTAGCCTCAAGGCTGCGAGCTAGCGGGGTCAGCGAGGTCGAACGCGCTGAAAAGTGGCTTGCTAGCGACGGATTGGCTCCTCTAGTCGAGCGCGAAGATTTCTGGCGCGACCTGGCTGCCTGTGCGCAACCTGACCAGGTGTTACTTTGTTTAATCAACCTGTTCGAGGCAGTAGATTCAGCGAAAAGCCTCTTGGACGATAACCCTCAGCAGCTTTCCCTAGTTATTGCTTTATCTGGTTTATCTAGGTTTTGCGCAGACTACCTGATTGCGCACCCCTCGCTGCTGGAGCAGCTTCAAGTCAAATCCTTGCAGAGCTATTGGGACGGGGAACGATACCTGGTAGACCAAGAGCTTGCTATGGTGTTTCGGTTCCGCGAGATAGCCCGAGAATATATTTTGCGCGCGATTGGGGCTAGAGAAATCCGGGAGGATACTTGGGTAGCGCAAGGCGACCTTAATGATTTACGGCGGGCTTATCGCTTTCAGCTGCTACAAATTGTTGCCGAGGACGCGCTACACCCTGACCCATTAGCTTTCTTTTCAGTGGTCGCCGCTAAACTTGCCGCCCTTACTGACGCTACCTTAGAGGGGGCTCTGGCACTTTCGCGTACCCAATACGATCCGCAGGGAGAGGTAGATTTTGCGGTGATTGCCCTGGGGAAAACTGGGGCGGGGGAGCTTAATTATCACAGCGATATTGACCTGATTTATGTTGCCGAACCGGCTGCTGGCAGCAATCTGAACGAAGAGGAAGCGCTTCGGGTTGCGTCTCGTCTGGCGATTGGGATTTCGGCTGCCTGTTGCGGCCCGGGAATCGAGATGCCACTGTGGCCAATCGATTTAGCGTTGCGTCCCGAGGGGCAGGATGGGGCTACTTGCCGCACGGTAGCTGCCCACGCTAAATACTATAAAAAATGGGCTAAGACCTGGGAGTTTCAGGCACTACTGAAAGCTAGAGCGGCCGCCGGGGATAAAAGAGTGGGGAAAGCCTATATCGACACGGTGTGGCCAATGGTGTGGAGCGCCGTGGAACGGGAAGGTTTCTTTACCGACACTCGAGCAATGAGACGCCGAGTTGAAGAATCTATTCCTGCCGAAACTGCTGGTCGGGAAATAAAATTAGGTCCTGGCGGGCTGCGAGATATAGAGTTCTCGGTGCAGCTGATGCAAATGGTTCATGGGAGAACTGATGAGAGCCTACGGGTTCGCCCCACTTTGCAAGCCTTAGATGCTCTTGCCCAGGGGGGATATATCGGCAGGGATTCTGCGCGCAAGCTAGCAGATGCCTACCGTTTCTTACGGGTAGTAGAGCATCGAATGCAGATGCAGAGAATGAGCCGTACCCATTTATTTCCCCAAAACCCACAGGATGAACGCCGAGTGGGCAGGTCTTTGGGAATAGACCGCTTCGGTAAACGGGGGCAATTGCGCAAGTATTGGGAAAAGTTGAAACCGCAAATACGTGCTTTGCAGCAAGACATTTTTTATCGCCCTTTACTGCCGGCAACTGCTGGTTTATCTAAAGAGGAAGCTGCTTTGAATCCACAAGCGGCCACCGATCGTCTACGGCTTGCCGGTTATCTAGATCCGCGGGGCGCTCTGGGGCATATTGGGGCGCTCACCTGTGGGGTTTCGCGACGTAGTCAAATCCAACGACACATTTTGCCGGTGTTGCTTGGTTGGTTGGCGGAAGGTCCTTCTCCTGATGCCGGATTGCTTCGGTTTCGCCGTCTTTCGGAATCTATTGGGGAATCTCACTGGTATATGCGTCTTTTGCGTGACTCTTCCCGAGTTGCCCACCGCTTGTGTATCATTTTGTCACTCAGTCCTTATATTGCCGAGCGTCTGGAACATGTTCCGGAAGCGGTGCAGTGGCTAGATGATGATGAAAAGCTCACTCCGCGCACTTTTAGCCAGCTTTTCACCGAGATGGAGGCACTATCCCGCCGTCACCAAGCTACTGGTGAGGCGATTGATCGGATTAGGCAAGCTCGGGGACGGGAATTGTTGCGTTGTGCCCTTAGAGATGTTGTGGATTGTCTAGATCCGATTTCTTCCCAGGCAGCGATTACTGACATTAACGATGCCACTATCGCTACCGCCAGTGAAGTTATTTTGCGAGAGCTGGCGGAAAAAGAAAAGCTATTGCCTCGCATTGCCCTGGTGGCGATGGGGCGCGGGGGAGGACGCGAATGTGCCTATGCCTCAGATGCTGATCTTTTGGTGGTTCATTCCCCTCTGATTGATTCGCGTTGGAGTAGCCCTGGGGCGGTGACTTCTACTTTGGCTCCTATTTTGACCCCAGGGGCATCTCCCACTGTCTTGCGGTCAAATGCTAAACTTCCTGCTCCGGAGGCTGCTAGGATTGCAGCTTTGTTTGCTACCCGTTTGCAAGAGGAGATGAATCGCTCATCTACTTCTCCCAGTCTAAAAGTTGATTATTCGCTGCGCCCCGAGGGAGCAGATGGGGCGTTATCTCGTTCTTTGGATGCTTTGCGTGACTATTATGAACGTTGGGCTGAGCCCTGGGAGTTGCAAGCCTTGCTGCGAGCTCGGGTATTTTGCGGGGATCGGGATTTAATGGATAGCTTCACCAAAACTATTAATCCGATTCGCTACGGAACGGCAATAGACGAGGGTGGCATTCGGCAGATTCGCCTACTCAAGGCACGTATGGAAAATGAACGGGTTCCGGGAGGGCAAGACGCTTCTTTACATGTGAAACTCGGCCCGGGAGGGCTTAGTGATGTGGAGTGGATTGCCCAATTATTACAGTTGCAAAACGCAGCTTCTTGCCCCAGCTTGCAGGTAACCGGTACTTTGCAGGCACTAGAAGCGGCCAGGGCGCAAGGTTTAATATCTGAGTCTGCCGGTTCTTATTTGCGGGATGCTTGGATGATGGCGTGCCGAGTTCGCTGCGGTAATGTGCTGGTAACTAACCGCATCAGCGGCAATAAACTTGATTATTTACCTACGGCAGCCGGATATGCTCATGCTTTGGCTCGGCTGCTCGGATATTGTCCGGGAACCGAAAATGATTTACGGGAAGATTATTTACGCCGGGCGCGCCGGGCTCGCGCGGTAATGGAAAGAGTGTTTTACAACTCGTAAAGGAGCGGTTATGAAACTGGTGTTAATGCGTCATGGGCAAACTAACGCCAATATTACTGGTGCGCTTGATACTGCCGAGCCAGGTTCTCCACTTAACGCGGAGGGGGAGCGGCAGGTGCAAGCAGCAGTAAAGACTTGGGAAGAACTCGGTCTGCCAGACCCTCAACTTATTGTGACTTCTAATCTGATTCGCACCCATCAAAGCGCAATCCCCTTTGAAGAACATTTCGGTCTTGTCCATGTGGAAAGCGCAGATGTGAACGAGATCCAGGCGGGGCGCTTGGAAATGGCTACCGATATGGAATCGGTTGAGAAATATGTGCGCACGATTGGCTCCTGGATGCAGGGGCAGACCGAGTTACAAATGGAGGGGGCACAAACCGGTGTTCAAACTTTGACTCGCTTTAATCGGGTAATTGCTAAGGTCGCGCAGCAGGTAGCTAGTGATGGCTGTGCGCTAGTTATTGCGCACGGGGCTATTATTCGTTACTGGGCTTATATGAATACCTCGGAGATTACTTTTGCCCTTGCGGCTACGAAACCGGTTTCTAATGCGTCTTTATCTGTTTTCGAGGGCGAGCCGGGGCGCTTTTCTGCTCGGATTTGGTCTTCGCGTCCGGTAGAGCAGTGGCAGGTAGATGAGAACCTTACGCAGCTGCGAACTTCAAAAGAACTATTGGATAAACTGCTGGGCAGCCCCAAAACGCCTGGAAAATAGGTAAGACCAGTTGGGGCTGCCCAGTTTTTCAGTTCTTGATTTAGCGGGCAGATATGCGACTATTAATTTCGCGCGAAAAGCCTATTTAGCTTATTTTCCGCGCAGCATTCTCCGGTTTATCTTAGTTTTTGCCGGATCAACCCCACCAGGTAGGCGATATGCCTTGTTCTGTAAGGATTGAAGCCTTTGGGCAACGACCGGCACTTCGTCCTTACTGATTTCTTTCTTTAGGCGATTAATAGTTTTTAGCAGTTTAGCTAGAGGAACTTGGTTTTTGCCCGAGCCGGATTGGACTTTATGAATCGGTACGGAGGGGGCTACCCGGTGGCATTTGCGTTCTTGCTCATTTAGCAGTTCACTGGCACGCGAGGAGGGACCTTCCGAAATTAATACGATACCCGGTCTGCCTACTAATCGATATACCAGGTCTTGTTTACGGTTAAAGGCTACCGGTTCTTCCTCTACAATCCAGCCGCGTTTAATGGAACGTAAAATCGCATAAACGTTGCCTTTTACTCCCTCTAGCTGTTTGTACATGGCGCTATTAGCTAGCCGGGTGAGCAGGGTAGTAGCTAGCAGCATTCCCAGCGACAGGGCGATAACCATATAAAAAATGGTGCGACCGACGCTTAGTGAGCTGATTAGACAGATTACCAGCACTATTAGGGGTACTGACACAATTATGGCGAGCAGTGCCCAGCCAATCCAGGAATAGGAACGTTTAGTTACGCGGTAAATGTCCGCGAGGTTATTCCACCAGTGTTTCTTTTTCTGCGGGTTATTTTGTGTAGTCATGATGGTCTAAGCCTATCGAAAAAATTGGGAATTCTGGTATTAGCGAAGTAATCCCCAGGCACTGATTGCTGTGAGCGCTACTGGAGCCTGTGGAAAACAAGGTGAAAGCAGGAATCGAATCTGCTGGGGTGAGGGTATGGAAACTAGATGCATACTCAAAAATGCCGCTAACCCCAAAGTTAGGGAACAAGAAATTAGGACGGATAAATCGGGCAGACAATGGCTTGCCATTTCCGTCGATACTAATGCCTTATCGATTTTGCAACAGATAGTGCCGAGCGGAAAACCGCATTTTCCCTGTCCGCATCTCATAGAAGACGCGCAAGGAAAGAACTGGCTGCTGCGACCAGTTTTAAGAACTGGAAAGGGAGGAGGCGAGGACGCAATTGCGAAACCTCCTTCCAAGGGCAGGGAGATAGAAAAGTCTATGTTTTTGGCATCGGGTTCTGCTCGGAAAGAAAGCACTGCTAACGTTTTAGACTCTACTGTTTTGGTGGGTGATAGTTCTTCTCCAAGATTACGGGAGAATCTCCAGGATTTACCCGCTCAGGGTGCGCTTGAAAAAGATGCCGCAAACCTTTTAGAGCCAGCTGCTATACCCAAAACTTTCTCCTTTGTGCCCGCTAAACCTAGTAATAGCCCGTTTTCTGAAGCTAAAAAAGCACTTCCTGACCCAAGGGGGAATCCTGGCGCTTTGAGGGGGAAAAATTCGCTATTGCATAGGGCGGGTAATCCCCTGGTCATTCAGACGGAAAAGCCCTCACTTTTCGGGGCGTCTCCTGCGGGTAGTAAACGACCATCTTCGTTTGCTCCCCAAGTCGCAGTAAATGAAGCGGGGGCGATAGCTCCGGCAAGTTCTAAAAAGAAACCGGTTGTGGGACTGGGTTTTACCGATTCTTCAAATTTGGAGGATGACTGTTCAGTAAATGCCGCTGAAACCTATCTAGTTAAACCTGCTTGGGAGCGCCTGAAAACAAAAGCGAGTGGGAAAGCATCCAGTAAAGCAGCTGGTATAGGCGGGGGCGATAAGGTGGCAATAGTTGCTGAACCCCTAGAAGCCTGGAAACTGTGGATGCGTCCTTTCCTTGCCTTTATATCGGTAGTTTTAGTGCTAGCGGGTTCTTGGCAGCTAGCAGGAGGTCTATAACCAAACCTCCCGCTAACTGTGAATTTTTTTAGGTAATATCCGGCATTATTCCCCTTGACCAGCAGCTTTTATACCTGCGACTAGAGAGTTACGGATTTCTTCCATAGTGTTAGTAACTCCATTTGGATTGGAGGGCAACATCAAGGTTTGGGACTTGGAGTATTTTGCGACCTCAGCCAAGGTGTCGAAGTATTGTGTCATTAACAGGATTTGCTGCGCCTGATCCCCAATGCCGGCATCACGCAAGGATTCATACTGTTCAACCAAGCCTTCTACGATAGCGCGCCTTTGTAGGGCGATTCCTTCACCTTGGAGACGTTTCGATTCGGCGTCCGCTTCTGCTTGTTTAACCAGTTTGATTTTATCGGCTTCTGCTAGTTGGATAGCCGCTTCCCGTTCACGCTGTGCCGCGTTGATAGAGTTCATAGATTCCCGAACCCGTTGATCGGGATTTATGTCGGTAACCAGTGAGTTTACGATTTTGAATCCGTAACGTGCCATCTGCTCTCCCAAAGAAATCTCAATCTCTTGGGCAATCGTGTCTTTAGAGGAAAATGCTTCATCTAAGTTCAGCTGGGAGAGGGAGGAACGTACCCGGTCGAAAACGTAGGAAGTAATCTGTTGGTTAGGGTTGGATAAGGAATAGAACGAGGCCGCCGAATCTTGCACCTGGAACTGTACTGATACCGGAATAGACACAAACACGTTGTCTTTGGTTTTGGTTTCCACCACCAAATCAAGTTGCTGGATTCTCCGTTCTACTTTCTTTGCGATTCGGTCAATAACTGGGATTTTGATATGAAGCCCAGGGCTGCAAACTCGTTTGAATTTTCCGAACCGCTCGATTATGGCTTCGGTTTGTTGCTTAACGATGAAAATAGCTGAGAACAATAGGCAGACCAGCAGGAGAAGAACAAGGATCATAATGATTGTGTGCGTACTGCTCTGAGCAAAGATTGCATTTAATGTTTGGAACAAACGAGTTCTCCTTTAAAACGAGTTTTCATACGGACAATTGCAGAATATCAAACTAGGTTCTTTTTCCCGCGTGCAGTTTCACTACGGTAGTTTCTCCCAGGCTCAGTCGGTATTGAATGATAATAGGTGAATAATCCAAGGTAAGGGCGGCTGTGAGCAGCCCCACGCAAAGTCAGTTTGGCAAATCTAAGGTCTTTGTAGATATACTTTCATACGCAACGCGGATGTAGCTCAGTTGGTAGAGCATCACCTTGCCAAGGTGAGGGTCGCGAGTTCGAGTCTCGTCATCCGCTCGTTTTAAAGGGCGTCGCCAAGCGCGGCGCTCTTTGATTATGGTGGGTTGGTCGAGTGGTTAGGCAGCGGCCTGCAAAGCCGTGTACACGGGTTCGAATCCCGTACCCACCTCGGGCGATTGGCGCAGCTGGTTAGCGCGTTTCCTTGACACGGAAGAGGTCGCTGGTTCGAGTCCAGTATCGCCCACCAAGGCTGGTTATTACCGGCTATCTATCTGCTCTCCGCCCTCTTTTAGGTGGATTAGCTCTAGAGACCTAGAGGCGGGGGTAGCGTTTTAAGCAGGGTCAAGATCTAAAACCAGGATTGCTTACTTAGAGTAATCAGCTCCTTCAACGGTGTCTCCTGGTTTTGGGGAGACGCTGTTTTTTAGGGCTTGCCCGGAATCGCTAGCAGCTTGTGTCCAGGCATCTAGTTCTTCCTGTATGGTTTGACGAATCATTTGCTTGGGGTTGTAGCGAGAAAAATTGATATTGCGCAGCATTTTTAGGTTTTCTAAATCTTCAGGGGTGAGTGCGCTAAAGTCTCCAGAAGACTCCCGTCGCATTTTTGCTGACCAGGCTTGTATAGAGGCTAATAAATGTCGTAGCCCTGTCAGAGCTTGCGCAACATTTTTCGGTCCTAAAACCAAAGCGGCAATCACCGCCAGTACCAAGAACTCGCTACCACTGATGCCAAACATTACGCATTCACTCCGCTAGCAATATGCATAAAACTACTCTAGGTTAGTTAAGAGATTTTTTACCAATAGAAAATACTGATTTTGAACTAAAACCGATATTTATAAACATCCGCAATAGATATAGATAACGAAACCTGTCTCGGGTCACCCCAAAAGTGCGCGGGAAGGGACTTGAACCCTCACGACCGTTAAGTTGGTCACTAGCACCTCAAGCTAGCGCGTCTACCGATTCCGCCACCCGCGCTCAAGGACACCAGAGAGATTAGCACACCTTGTAGCTTGCATGAAAAATGAAACCTAAAATATGAGCTGGGACAC
The DNA here is from genome assembly GCF_008661855.1 of Varibaculum sp. Classification (NCBI taxonomy): domain Bacteria; kingdom Bacillati; phylum Actinomycetota; class Actinomycetes; order Actinomycetales; family Actinomycetaceae; genus Varibaculum; species Varibaculum sp. The sequence continues at coordinate 22,100 of NZ_RPZY01000054.1, read as the reverse complement.
TATATGGAAAAGCGCTTTACTGAGCCTTTGTGAATTGCGTAAGCACAAAAATGCCTACAATAGGGCAGGGAGTCACGTTCTAGAGCTATTTACCTCGGGATAGAAACGGAAAAGCGGATGGAAAAGCATACTTTCGACACTGTGGTGTTCGATATGGACGGTACTTTGACCGATTCGGTTCCCCTTATTACCCAGGGAATTAGAGAAGTTATTTCCCACTATAATCTTCCCAGTCAAAGCCCTCAGCAGCTAAAACGGTTCGTAGGTCCGCCGCTGCGTCTAGGATTTAAAACCTATCTAGATTTAGAAGAAGACCGACTTGATGAAGCTGTTGAAATATACAGGCGTTTTTACCGTCCTCGGATGAGGCAGACTCCGCTCTTTGCGGGGATTAAAAAAATGCTTGCGCAACTGCACTCGGCAGGTCTAAAAACGGCGATTGCGTCCTCTAAACTTGAGGAACTGGTAATCGAGATAGCTCGCGCTAGTGGGATAAGTCCCTACCTGGATGTGATTGCCGGAACCAGGGAAACCCCCGGCACTAGCGCTGAAAATCCTAGTGATGTTGCTAATCCGCTAACTCGGCGCGGCAAAGAAGGGGTTATTCGCTATGCCCTGTCCCAGCTGGGCAATACTTCCCAGCTGGAAAAGACAGTGCTGGTTGGAGATCGCCAGGACGATTATCGGGCTGCAAAGAATATCGGCATTGAGGTAATCGGGGTTTCTTGGGGCGCTGGAACCGCCGCGGAGTTCCCGGGAGCTACCTGGGTTAAGTCTGTGGAAGAGCTTACGGACATTTTGCTTTCGGGAAATAATAAAGAAAGGGATAATTTTGATTAACGAGGACGAAGAACGAACCTCAGCGAATGCGGCTAACTTGGGGCTAAACCTGCCTGATTCGCACCGCCCCGAGGATTTGGTGCGCCAATTCCACGAGGTTTACGGACTGCCGATTCAGCACGGGCCGGCCAGTATAAATCACGAGCGGGTTCATATGCGGATGCGTCTCATTTTTGAGGAAGTGTGTGAATTAACCGGGGCTGTCTATGGGGATAAGGCTCGCGCCCTCCTAGAGGAGGCTATTTCTTCCCTACCTGATGACAATACTCGCGACACTATCGAGGCCGCGGATGCTCTGGCTGACCTTACCTACGTTATTTATGGAATGGCGCTTGAATGTGGGATTTCACTGCCAGCGGTACTTCGGGAAGTGCAGGCTTCCAACCTGTCAAAGCTAGATGGTGCGGGCAAACCGATTTACCGTGAGGACGGAAAAGTTCTAAAGGGCGAGAATTTTTTTCCTCCGGACATCAAAAAGGCGCTAAAACACCAGATTCCCTAGTAGGATTAAGACCAAAAGAATATTTCTTTTTGATAGCGTAAGATAGACTAAAACCGAAGGAACGATTTTTAGATTGCTAACCTCTTCTCTCGCTGCCGGTAGGGTGGCATCTGACAGGTTACGGTCTAATCCGGCTCGCATCTGCTTCATGGGGATACTTGAAGCGGGCAAAGGGAGGTAACGTGGCTAAAGTAGTAGTCATTGGCGGCGGTTATGGTGGTATAACCGTAGCGGGTGGGCTAGATGACGTAGCCGATGTCACGTTGGTCGAACAGAAAGACCAGTTTGTTCATCACGCCGCCGCGCTCAGGGCGGCAGTAGATTCCGTGTGGGGACACACCGTATTTATGCCCTACAGCCGGCTACTTGAACGGGGGCGGGTCGTTCACGGAACCTGTATGCGGGTGGATGGTCGCACGGTTTATGTAGCTGGACATGACCCTATCGAAGCTGATTTTTTGGTGTTAGCAACCGGAACTACCTACCCATTCCCTGCAAAACACATGGTTTCCCAAGCTTCGGTTGCAAAGGCTCGTCTTGATCAAACGCGCGATAACTTAGCGCGTGCCAAACGAGTAATGCTGGTCGGAGCGGGTACTGTCGGCGTAGAATTCGCGGGCGAGCTAACCTCCACCTACCCCAATATGAAAATCATTATGGTGGATAAAGAACCCTATATCCTGGGCACTCCTGGATATTTAGATTCTTTGCGCGAAACCATGACCAAGCAACTAGAAGCACGCGGTATTGAACTGGTACTCGGCGCGCCTTTGGCCTATATGCCTCCCACCGATGTGGGTATACTTTCCACATTCCAGGTGGAAACCCTCGCGGGACAATCCGTAGAAGCCGATATGTGGTTCTTGTGCTATGGCGCTCAAACGTCCTCCGGCTACCTACACGGATCCTATTCCCAGGTTATGCATGCTAATGGCACCGTTATGGTAGATGAACATCTGCGGGTTAAAGACATGGAGAATGTCTATGCAGTTGGTGACATCACCGATGTGCCAGAATCAAAGCGCGCAGATGCTGCCCGCGCTCACGCCCGCGTGGTAATCGCGAATATTCGCGATCAGCTATCGGGGCGTACTCCTTCGACAACCTATGCTCCGGGTAAGGAGTGGGTCATTTTGCCGTTAGGTCCTGATGGCGGGGCCTCACAGCTGGTTGATCCGGACGGTACAACTAGGATTGTTGGACCGGAAGAAACCGCCGAAATCAAGGGTACCGATTTGATGGTAACCATGATTCGCGGGCAACTTCACCTACCCTAAGCAGGAAGGTTGTATAGAAGCTAAGGGGGTAGTCTATCGTGGCTGACCATTTACAGGTGACCTTTGATAGTTTTGTTGCAGCGTTGCAAGCGCATTTAGAAGCTGCCCGGCGAGCAGCTGACCCAGATTCTGACCCACAGGTAGCTAAAGCGAGCCAGGCATTAGAATCAGCCTTTTCTACCTATGATGAAGCGCTCTATTCGCAGCTTGGCTGTGATCTTCCCCTAGATGTGTTTGAATACGAAGATATTGATTCCGACACTCTTTTCGAACATATTAACCGAGTTTTAGATGATGAAGAATCTGATGACTATGACTCAGATTTTGATGATGAAGAATACGACTACGAGGACGAAGACGACTCGGATAAACAGCTAGATGAAGCTGAAGCAGCCCTCCTTGAAGACTACGACTTTGACGAAGAGGACGAGGAAAACGAAGATTAGTTAGCTTTACCGCGCTTAGCTTACCGCGCCTTCCCGCTAACCCTTCCTGGCTCTTGCTTTAGAAGTTTCCGCTATTATTTCAAGTTCGCCAGTTATCTGCTTTGGCTTAGGCACTAACCTCATCGAGTGCCACCCGGATTTGGTGAGGAACATGGGCATCAGCTGCTTTAAGTACCGCCGCAAATTGCCCAGCGCTACGTGCTCCGGTCAATGCGCTGGTAACTCCCGGTGCGTCCTTTACCCAGGCTAAGGCCAATTTTAGGGGCTCCCATTCTAGTCCCTCAGCCCCGGCTAATACCGCTTGGGTTATCGGTTCGTACTCTTTTGAGAGGTAGGGGGCAACGAAGCCTTGTAAATGCTGAGACGCAGCCCGCGAATCGGGGGGAACGCTGGTTTGATATTTACCGGTCAATACTCCTCGCCCTAACGGTGACCAAGCGATAAAACCAGAATCAAAATGAGTGCTTGCCGGCAGAATCTCGTCCTCAACTTGACGATTAAGTAAAGAGTATTCCCCTTGGACAGCAGCAACCTCGTAGCGGTCTTGCCCCAGCAATACTGCCAGTTCTGCCATTGCCCAGGCCGGATAGTTAGACACCCCTACGTAGCGGGCACGCCCAGAACGCAGTGCCATCTCCAGAGCGGTAAGGGTTTCCTCTACCCGCACAAACGGGTCATAGTGGTGTACAAACCAAACATCAAGATAAGAGACTCCTAAACGCTCTAAGGATTGATCTAGTCCGCGCAATAAATTTGCGCGGGAGGCATCAACACTGGGAGGATCTCCTGGTCGCACCCCTGCCTTTGAACAAATAACCAAATCATCGCGGGAAAATTTCTCCTCAAGGAGATTGCCGATGAGTTTTTCTGACTCGCCCTCACCATAGGTGGCGGCGGTATCAATCAGGTTACCCCCGGCATCTAGGAACATTTGAAGCTGCTGACTTGCTTGCTCAAAATCGGTGTCTCGTCCCCAGGTCAGGGTGCCAAGCCCCAGGGTGGAAACCATCAGTCCGGTACGTCCTAGTCTTCTCTTTTCCATATCCCCAGGTTAAGGGGAATCAGTCTTAGATGTTTTAGGCACGGCGACTAAACTTAAAAACTGTTAGCTACCGAGCTGATTTTTATAGGGATAACCGGTGGCTTAAGGGATTTTGCTGCCCAAACAATGTTGCTAAATACCCCGATTTTTGCCGAAAACTGCCAGGGGTGAGAGAAAACACCCACAGTGGCTGCCACTATTTAATCTCTAGGCTATAGGCTTGGTGGACGTGGGTATTTTTGAAGCCATAATTATGGGGCTAGTTCAAGGTTTAACCGAGTTTTTGCCGATTTCTTCCTCGGCGCATCTTAGGATTGTAGGGGCATTATTTGGTGATGATCCTGGCGCAGCCTTCACCGCGATTACCCAAATCGGTACAGAAAGCGCAGTTCTTATCTATTTTTGGAAAGATATCAGCCGGATAGTTTGTAAATGGTTTCAAGCTTTCGTCCCAAAGCGTAGCGGGGTAACTCAAGCTGATTCGGATGTGCGCATGGGGTGGATGATTATTGTAGGCTCCCTCCCGATTGGCATTTTGGGGTTGCTAGGCCAAGATTTTATCGAAAGTCAGCTTCGCAATATGTGGATTACGGTTTCTATGCTGGTCATATTTGCTTTAATTTTGGGGGCAGCGGATCGCTACGGCAAGAAAGAAAAAACTTTAGAGCATCTGTCGTGGCTGCAAGCTATCCTTTTTGGTTTCGCGCAAGCCCTAGCCTTAATCCCGGGAGTTTCCCGTTCCGGTGGGACTATTACTGCTGGTCGGCTAATGGGCTTTACTCGGGTGGCGGCGGCTCGCTATTCGTTTCTGCTGGCGATGCCGGCGGTTTTCGCTTCCGGGTTTTTCGAGGCTGCTAAATCAGTAGGGAATAATCCTGCCGGTTGGGGCGCAACCATTCTTGCTACCGCAGTTGCTTTCGCGGTGGGATATGCGGTTATTGTTTGGTTTATGCGTCTTTTGGAAACCAAGACCTTTACGCCTTTCGTTATTTATCGTCTGCTTTTAGGGATTGCGGTTGCTGTGGCGCTGGCTACTGGCGCTTTATCGGCATTGGCATAAGCAAATACGGGATTTTCAGCTATGGGCGCGGTTCTTTTTGATATGGACGGAACTTTGATTGATTCCGAACCGCTGTGGCATCGTGCAGAAGCACAGATTGTTGCGGGTTTCAATCAGGAATGGAGTGTAGAGGACGGGCAGGCTTTAACTGGTAACTCACTGTTTGATAGTGCCTGTATTATGATTCAACGCAAGAATCTGCCGTTAGCGCCGCAGGCGGTGATTGAGATGATGGTCTCGGCAATGCACCAGTTCTATGTTACTCAGGGGATACCTTGGATAGAGGGAGCCAAGTCGTTATTAAGCGAGTTGGCATCGGCAAATATTGCTACCGCCTTGGTTTCGGCTTCCTATGACATTTTGGTTCAGGATGTGTGTCGTAGTGCCCCGAAAGGTTCCTTGAGCATCATGGTGACTGGTTCTGAAGCCGATATCCGGCAAAAACCGTTCGGAGATCCCTATCTGCTCGCAGCTAAACGACTGGGAGTGCCGATAAACGAGTGTTTAGTGGTGGAAGATTCTACTCCCGGACTGAAAGCTGGAAAAGACGCGGGGGCGCGCCTGGCTTTGGTAGGGCAGCGGGAAGTTAGCGGAATTGAGGCGGCGCGTTTTAGCTCGGTAGGTCAAATGACGCTAAGCGATGTGCAGCGTTTGTTAGCTTAAAGCAGACCTGCGTCCTTAGATGTTAGCTAGCGTCAGTTTACCTGCGTAGATAATAGTTTTTGGACGCCCTCTTCAGAGATTTCGGGCGGGTTTGCCCCCAGGAGTGGACAGTGTGCCCGGTAGTCACACCAGTTACAAAGGGGCGAGCGACGCGGTGGAAAATCCCCGGAGCGCGCTTGGGAAGAAATCTGTTCCCATACAGCCAATATTTCCGCGTTGGTGGCATCTATATCTGCAATCGTGGGGGTATAGGTGTAAACCTGCCGGTCTTTGAGGAATAACAATTGTAAGCGAGCCGGTAAGTCTCCTTGGGTTAAATACCAGATTAGCGCGTAAAATCGGATTTGAAACTGGTAGGGACCGATATAGCGTTCGGCGGGTGCTTTGCCGGTTTTGTAGTCCACAATCCTAACTAACCCGGTGGGGGATATATCTACCCGGTCGATATATCCATGCAGCCTCAGATGGTCTTTATTGGTTACCCGCAAGTATTTTTCCCGGTGAGCCGGGTTCAACCTATCGGGGTTTTCCATTAAAAAATAGTTGGCAAGCAGCTCGCGGCATGATTCTAGGAATTGATTTTCTTCGCTTTTGTCACCCTTAAATAGTTCGGCATACAGCTCGGGATTTTCATCTATAGTGTCCTCCCAGATTTCATAAATCTTCTGGTCAGCGCTTTCAAATCTGCGTTCCTTTGCGGGCAAGTCAAACAGGTTTTCTAGAACTGAATGAACCAAAGTTCCTCGCCGGCGAACTGGGCTTTCTTTGGTGGGAAGTTTATCTATCACTTGGAATCGGAACTGCAAGGGACAGTTGCGGAAAGTACCGATACGGGAGGGTGAGAGGGCGGCGGAGTGATCAGCGGAAGTCATACCCTTATTCTAGGACGTTCTGGCGCGCGGTCTGGATAGTTAATAACAGATAGAATAGGGAAAATGAGCTTTAAACTACCAGCAGAGGGTGGCAAAATCCCTCATTCTGTAGCTGAGGGGACAACCCCCAGCCGTTCGCGAGGGGTTTTCCGCCTCGGAGATCGGGTACAGCTGCAAGGAGCGGCGGGGGATTTATATACAGTCACTGTCACCGAGAAAGGTTGGTTTAATACCGCTAAAGCTTCATTTGCCCTGGCACAGTTAATAGGACGTGAAGAGGGGAGCCTGGTTCGCTCCCGGGAGGGGCGGGAGTTTTTAGCTTTCCGTCCTCGCCGTTTGGATTACACCTTATCCATGCCGCGAGGGGCGGCGATTATTTACCCGAAAGACGCGGCTCAAATTCTCCAATCTGCGGATATATTTGCTGGTGCCCGCGTTTTTGAATGTGGGGCTGGTTCGGGGGCTCTCAGTATATCTTTGCTGGAGATGATTGGAGATAGCGGTCAGCTAGTTTCGTTGGAGGCGCGGGAAGATTTTGCCGATATTGCCCAGGCAAATGTGGATTTGTGGTTTGGTACCTCTCACCCGGCGTGGCAGCTTCAGCGCGGCAGGCTCGGTCAGCTTGATTTAGTGAGCCTTTACGGAAAGCACTATTTTGATCGGGCAGTCATTGATTTGTTGGATCCTTGGCAGTATCTGGATATTTTGCATCAAATATTGGTTCCCGGTGGGGTGCTTTGTTGCTATGTAACCACCGTTACCCAGATGTCTACCCTGGTAGAGTCCTTAAGGGAACATGGGGGTTTCGGGTTTACTCAAAGTGAGGAAACTATGCAGCGTCTGTGGCACACCGAGGGTCTAGCGCTGCGTCCGGAACATCACATGGTTGGTCACACCGGGTTTTTAGTTACTACCCGCAGTTTATCTGCGGGTGCTAGACGTCCGAAAAAACTTGGTTCTACCCCAAAAGAAGCCAAAATTAATGGTGGGCAGTGGGGAGTGGAAGCTAACTGGTCAGAGGTTGAGCTGGGGCAGCGCCGACCTTCTGAACGTAAAACCCGCCGGGTGCGCCGCGATGTGGTTAGGCGCGCCGATTATTGGGTGCGGGGAAACCAGGGCGAGGACGGTTGCCCGCCTCCGGAACCGTCCTCTAGTTCTCATGCGCCCTCTTAAGGTGTTAAACAGCGTATTTATGATGGTTTACGGGTTTTTTATAGGCTGGAGAGGCTTTGGGGGAAAGGAAAATAATGCCTAGGGATAGCGCTGAGGATATACAGGCGCTGAAAAGGGAAGTTACTTCCCTTAAGGGGAAGAATAAGCGACTTTCCTCAGCTTTGAGCGCGGCTCGCGAGCAGGTAGTGCAGTTGCATCAACAATTGTCACTTTTAGCTAAACCTCCCGCAAGCGTGGCATTAGTGGCGCAAGCGCCTAGTGTTAAGGGCGAAGTTAGGGTTTTTCTGGGTGGTAAACCGATGGTTCTTCCGCTGCATCCGCAGATTAACCCCACCCAGCTGCAAATAGGTTTAGAGGTGCTGGTAAATGCGGAAATGGTGGTCACTAAAATCCTGTCTTACCCCACTAGCGGCACTTTGGCACAGGTAAGAGAGGTTCTGCCTAATGGGCGTGCCTTGGTGCAATTAGGTAATACTGATACCGAGGTGGTGCCACTGGCCGCACCCCTAAGGGGAGCGCTTCAGGTGGGGGATTCAATTCTGCTTACCCCTCGCAGCCGGATAGGCATCCAAAAGATTCAAAGAGGAGAAGTCGAACAGCTCTTAGCTCCCCAAATCCCCAATGTTTCCTATCGCCAAATTGGGGGATTGGACAAGCAGATTGAAACTATCCGGGACGCGGTGGAATTACCGTTTCTCCACCCGGAGCTTTACCACCAATATGGACTTCGCGCCCCGAAAGGTATTTTGCTATATGGACCGCCTGGTTGCGGGAAAACTCTAATCGCGAAAGCGGTAGCCACTTCCCTGGGGAGCAGCGCTAATGGAAAATCTTCCTATTTTTTGTCGATTAAAGGGTCCGAGTTGCTCTCTAAGTTTGTGGGAGAAACTGAACGGCAGATTCGCGCTATTTTTTCGAGGGCGCGTCAGCTTGCCAGCAATGAGCATCCGGTAGTTATTTTCTTTGACGAAATGGAAGCGCTTTTCCGCACCCGTGGATCGGGTATTTCTTCCGATGTGGAAACGATGATTGTTCCGCAGCTGCTCGCAGAAATTGACGGGGTAGACACCCTATCTAATGTGATTGTTATTGGGGCTTCCAACCGTGAGGACATGATTGACCCGGCGGTGCTTCGTCCGGGCCGACTGGATGTGCGGGTACGGATTGGCCGCCCCCATCTGGTTCAGGCGGGAGAAATCTTTGATATCCATTTAGGGGACTCGGTTCCGCTGCAAAGCGGTGAAGAAACTTCGCCAAGCAGCACCCGCCAGCAGCTTCGCGAGAAACTGGTGGCGCTGCTGGGGGAGGAATCTAGTCGTACCCAGCTTTACGAGGTCGCCTATGAAGATGGGGGACGCGAAATCATTTATGCGGCGTCCTTGCTTTCAGGGGCAATGATTGCCTCTATTGTTGAACGGGCAAAGAAAGCAGCTATTAAAGACTCTTTGCAAGGACGCAAGGCAGTTAGCGGCTTGAGCTGGGCTCATGTTGAATGGGCTGCCTTAGAGGAAATCCGAGAAACCGCCGCTTTGGGCACTTCTAATGACCCGGGAGAGTGGGCTAGAACCCTCGGGGTTAGGGGAGGACGAATCGTTGATGTACGCAGCTTGCAATAGGAGAATCGGATGATAGTTAGTGCTGTTAAACGCCCGATGGGAACCGAAACCGAGTTTGGGATTATCCAGGCAGGGAACATTTATGCTAATCCGGTAGCGATTTCTAGCCAAATCGTTTGTGCCTACCGTGACCATTCGCGTCCAGGCGAAGCCGTTAGCTGGGATTACGACGGAGAAAATCCCCTGCAAGATATGCGGGGTTTTTCGATTAGTCCCCGGGAAGCTGATCCCTCGCAACTGACCAATAATCCCGAGCAGCTGGCGCCTTCCGGTCGCGAACTTAGGGCAGTAGCGCGTCCAAGTCAGCAAGAAGCCGCAATGCCTAAGCCAAGCGCCTGTGTACTTACTAATGGCGCGCGCCTCTACGTTGATCACGCGCACCCAGAATATTCCTCGCCCGAAACCCTAAATCCTCGCCAAGGCGCGCTCTATGATGCGGCCGGGGACGAGATTGCTCGTCGCGCGATGGAGCTGGCAGAGCAAAATGGCGAAAACATTCAGCTTTTTAAAAACAATGTTGATGGCAAAGGAGCAGCCTATGGCACTCACGAAAACTATCTGGTACGCCGTGACCTCGATTTTCATAAACTAGCGCAGTATTTGATTCCGTTCCTAGTGACCCGTCCAGTTATTTGCGGAGCAGGGAGGGTTGGTATCGGGCAGCGTTCGCAAATCCCCGGGTTTCAAATCTCTCAACGCGCCGATTATGTAGAAAACGATATTGGTTTAGAAACCACGTTTAACCGTCCGATTGTTAATACCCGGGACGAACCGCACGCTGATGCGAGCCGGTGGCGGCGGCTTCATATTATTGGCGGGGACGCGAACCGTTTCCACTATTCGACTTATATCCGTTTAGGTACTACCGCTGCTTTTCTTTGGTTAATCGAAAACGCCGATGCTGCCCAAATAGGCGCCCTAGAAAACCTGAGAATCGTTTCTGACCCGGTGGAAGAAACTTGGGCGGTATCTCATGATTTGACGCTAACCCACCGTATCCAGACCGCTTCCGGCCAGCTCACCGCTTTAGAGATTCAAAATGCTATTTTAGAGACGGTCGATACGATGGTTGCTCAAGCTGGCGGCGCTGATGAGGACACCAGTGCCCTTCTTAATAGCTGGCGCGCCCTCTTGAAATCCTTAGGAACAGATCGCCAGCTAGCTGCTCGCCAAATAGAGTGGGTAGCAAAATACCAGTTGCTTTCCCGAATGCGTGAACGTTTAGGGTGCGGGTGGGATAACCCTAAAATCCAGGCATTAGATTTACAGTGGGCAGCGCTGCGGACGGGAATATTTGAACAGCTTTGCGCAGCCGGAATGGTTGAGCAACTGTTTAGCGCCAAAGAAATATCGCAAGCGGTTTCAGAGCCTCCTTCGGTCGGAAGAGCCTGGGTGCGTGGTATGGCAGTAGCGAAACTTCCGCAGGTAAAGAAAGGATCTTGGCAATCACTGCTTCTAGATTTAGGGGGCGAACACCTTTTACGTTTTCCCTTAGGAGACCCCGACCGAGAAGCAAGCCAAGAGCAAAGAGAGGCCTTGCGCCGCGCCGATGCACTGGCATTTGTTAAAACCGCCGGTCAAAAGGCTTGATAGGAAAAAATCGCAGAAAAATCGTAGGCTTAACCCATATTAGGAGGACAAAATGGTTCAGGAACAAATAAATGCCCCCGGCGGGAATGGTGAAAACAGCGAGCAAGATTCGCTAAATGGTCAAGCACAGATAAACGTACCCGCTATTGACGCCCTATTAGAGCAGATAGATACGGTACTACAAACCGATGCTCAAGCCTTCGTAGAGGGCTTTGTACAAAAGGGCGGACAGTAACCTTGCGAAGAATTTTCGGGATTGAAACCGAGTACGGTATTACCTGCGCTGCCTCCAAAGGACACGCTCCTTTAGATGCGGAACAGGCAGCCCGCCGCCTCTTCAAACCGGTAGTTAATCGCCACCGCTCCTCCAATGTATTTTTAGGAAATGGAGGTCGCCTCTACCTGGATGTAGGATCACACCCCGAATATGCCACTGCCGAATGCGACAATCTACGCGACCTCTTGGCACAGGACAGCGCCGGTCAGGCACTTTTTGCGGATTTGCTGGCAAAAGTAAACCAAGAACTCAAAACCGAGGGAATCGATGGGCGCATTCATCTTTTCAAAAACAATCTCGACTCCCAAGGCAATTCCTGTGGGTGTCATGAAAACTATCTTTTGCATCGCTCCGCTGATTTTATGGGCATGGCCGATGGACTAATTACCTTTTTTATAACCCGGCAAATACTGGTGGGAGCAGGGCAGATAGACGAAAATGGCGACTATCATTTTTCCCAGCGCGCCAATCAAATCTACGACCCGATTTCGGCTGCCACCACCAGGGCACGCCCTATTATTAACACCAGAGATGAACCGCTCGCGGACTCGAACCAGTATCGCCGGATGCACGTAATCGTTGGGGACTCCAATATCTGTCAAGCCACCACTGCCCTGAAAGTGGGGATGACTGTAGCTTTACTTGATGCGCTTGATTGTTCATTGACATTGAACGATTTGGCGGTGTCTGACCCGATGAACGCGATTCGCGATATTAACGCTGATTTATCGGGGATGACTGTGTTACAGCTGAAACAGGGGGGTTCTTCCAGCGCAGTTCAGATTCAAAACTCCATTTATCAGCGAGTAATGAATACTTTAAGTGATGCGGGGGAGTTGGAAGCCACCCGTGAACGGATAACGGTCGCGGGTCTTGATCCTTTAGAACTATGGGGTAGGGCGCTCAAATGTTTTGAAACCCAAGACTTCAGCCAGGTAAATACCGAGCTTGATTGGGTTATAAAGAAGAATCTTTTGGAGCAAAACGCTAAGCGCCTGCAAGTAGCTATGAATTCTCCGGTAATTTCCCGCCTGGATTTGGCCTATCACGATATTGGTTCTAAAGGTTTATCGCCGGTCTTAGAAACTGCCGGTTTGATGCGTCAGTTAATCCCACTCAAAGAGATTGAGACTGCCCAAAGCTGTCCTCCGACTACTACCAGGGCAAATATCCGGGGCACGATTTTGCAGGCGGCAGCCAAACAGCGCAAAGATGTTTCTGTAGACTGGCTGCACGTACGAATTAACGAATCTAAACTTCCTACTGTCACCTTGGGCGATCCTTTTGCCAGTGAGGGGGAAGTTTTAGATAAGCTGCTGGGAGAGCTGCAGGAATGAATATGGACAATCAACCGCCGGTTAAGGATTCTACGTACCTTACCGAGGAAGAATCTAAAGCTTCCCAGACCCCTGAAACTATTTTTGGCTCCCCACTTCCGCAACCAACCCCGCTGACTCCGCCTAAACATCCTCATCTATCCCCAATTAAGGTGAGCTATCGACGTTTTCCCTCTAGAAAAGCTGAGGTAACCGCAAAAAAACCCTCCGCGTCCTTACATATTTTGAAATGGTGGTCAGCTTTAGTGGCGATAGCTGTGGTAGCGGCAGTGGTAATTTCCGGGTTTTACCTGTGGGAAGCATATCGCCTAGAGGCTACGAGCGGGGTATCTACCGAGTTAAAAATCAGCGGGAATCTGGGAGAGCAACCGGTACTTGAACTGGAAGGACAGTTGCCTTTTACTTTACCGAAATCTCACGCCGTGATTACTGGTACCGGTCCGCTTGTACAGCAAAGTGGCGACGTGCGGGTAATGGTCAGTGTCTTTGAGGGCGATACCGGCAAGTTTGCTTGCAAGAACGGGAAACCGCATCTGTATGCTGGTAAAGCTAATGCCCAGACTCTGCCGGGAGGACTTTTATCGGAGGTAGTAGACAAACGAGAAGGAACTCGTTTAGTTCTGCGCCGTCCAGCTAGTAATAGCAACGGGAAAACAGCAATGGAAATTGATGTTATCGATATTTTGCCGACCGCGGTTTACGCTACCGACATCAAAATTCCACAGCCTGCGGGGGTTAGTTTTAGCTTCCCGCAAGGGCTACCCAAATTTGAGGCAGCCGCGCAAACTCGTCCTAAAGAAGCTGCTACTTACGTATTGGTTCCCGGTAACGCCGAGCAGCTAAATCCAAAGAAAAAAGTGATAGCCCAATACGGGGTGTGGGAACTGGATTCTGGTAAGAATCGGGTCTACACCTGGGGAAAGACTGGTCCACAGGAAATCTTGGGGGACAGCGTTTACCAGTCGCTTGCCGAGCAGCTCACCGATTTGCGCGTAAATTCGCGGATTTTGGCGATTATTCCTGCCGATCAGGCCACGGGAGATAGTGCGTTAGCGGTGGTGATGGATGTTTTGGCAGCTGGGGAATGACGGCGTTTAATATCTTTTCTGCGCCGTCTATTGCGCTTTAAGTCCAAGATAAGACGCTTTTTGCTGCCTGAGGTAAGAGTTTTTTACACTGAAAACATAGAGTTGGCAAGGAGGGAAAATGGCGGTAGCGATTCGGGTTATTCCCTGCCTGGATGTAGACCATTCTCGGGTGGTTAAAGGGGTAAATTTTCAAAATTTGCGTGACGCTGGTGACCCGGTGGAACTCGCTGCGCATTACACTGTCAAGGGCGCAGACGAAATCACTTTCCTAGATGTTTCGGCTTCCAAAGAGGGACGCGCAACTATGGTGCAGACGGTGCAGCGCTGCGCCGAGCAAGTTTTTGTACCCCTGACTGTGGGCGGGGGAGTGCGTTCAGTGGCAGATGTGGAACAGCTCCTGGGTGCGGGTGCCGACAAAGTAGGGGTTAATACCGCCGCGATTGCCGACCCGAATATTGTCGATAGAATTGCGAAGCGTTTCGGTAATCAAGTCTTGGTTATTTCCGTTGATGCTCGGCGCTGCCCTGACGGAGTGGAAACCGCTAGCGGATTTGAACTTACTACTCATGGGGGAACCCGTTCTACCGGCATCGATGCCTTGCAGTGGTGCAGTGAAGTCACCTCCCGTGGAGCCGGAGAAATCCTGCTGAACTCAATGGACGCTGATGGGGTGAGGACGGGATTTGATTTAGAAATGTTGGGGCAGGTGCGCTCGCGGGTATCCGTTCCTTTAATCGCTTCGGGGGGAGCGGGCAAGGTGGAACATTTTGTCGAAGCGGCGCGCGCCGGGGCGGATGCGGTGTTGGCGGCCAGTGTTTTCCATTTCGGTCATTTAACCATAGCGCAGGTTAAATCGGCGTTAAGGGAAGCGGGGTACGAGGTTCGATGAATGGGCAGGGTTTAGATCCCCAGCTGGCTGCTCGTTTGAAACGTGATGCGGCGGGGCTTATATGTGCGGTGATTCAAGACCATCAAAATGGGCAGGTTTTGATGGTGGGTTATATGGATGATGAGGCGTTAAGTCGCACTCTCAGCAGCGGTCGGGTGACTTTCTGGTCGCGTTCTCGCCGTGAGTATTGGCGCAAAGGTGATACCTCAGGTCACGCGCAGTATGTTAAAGGAGTTCAGATTGATTGTGACGGCGATGCGTTGCTAGTGCAGGTAGAACAAGTTGGTGCCGCCTGTCATACCGGCAAGCGGAGCTGTTTTGAATCCGGGGGGAGCTTGCCCGCACGGATTGGCAAGCGCCCAGATACTAGATAGGGTTTTGGCTTCGGGAGGCAAAAACGTACCATGACCTTAGAGGTGATGCTCTAATGAACGCTCTTGAACGCCTATTGGCGGGGGTGCGCAAAGAGGTTGCGCGACGTGAATCTGAGGTCAGTTTTACCGAAATTAAAAAGCTGGCTGCTCAACGTCCTACTCCCAAAGATGGGGTGCGGGCGTTACGTACCGAGGGCGCAGTTTCGGTAATCGCAGAGATAAAACGGGCTACCCCAGGGGAGGGTTTTCTTAGGGACTTGCCCGATGTGGCAGCTCTGGCGCGTGCCTATCAGGCAGGGGGAGCCTCCGTAATCTCGGTTTCGACTGAAAAGAACTTTTTTTGTGGCTCTATCGAGGATTTAGTGCAGGTTCGGGGCGCAGTTGAAGTCCCGGTTCTCTATAAGGATTTTGTGCTAACTCCCTATCAGGTGCACGAAGCCCGCGCCCTAGGGGCTGATTTGGTTTTGATTCTGCAAACTTTAGCAGAACAAAATGTGGTAACTTCCCTGGTAGAGCGGGCTCATTCTTTGGGACTCACCGCTATTGTCGAGGTGCATTCGCGTTTAGAGGCTTTCCGCGCCCTTGACGCGGGAGCACGGGTAATTGGGGTTAATGCCCAAGACCTTAGAACGCTTGATTTCAATATGGAGAATTTTGCCCAAATAGTTGATGTAATCCCCGAACAGGTGGTTGCGGTGGCAGAATCCGGGGTGGCGAGGCCGCATGACGTGTTTAATTATGCCCAGCAGGGTGCAGATGCAGTATTAATTGGTTCGGCATTGGTAAAGTCGAATGACCCGCAATCTTTGGTGGCAGAAATGGTGGCTGCCGGTTCTCATCCGGCCTTGGCTATTTCTCGCAAATCGCGGGTTAGCAAAGATTATCAGCGCGACTAGAAAGTTTTGGAATGAATCCGTTTTTTATTCCGTCCCCCTCCCAGGGAGTTTGGTATTTAGGTACCCTCCCTATCCGTGCCTATGCATTGGCTATTTTGTTGGGGATTTTTTTGGCTTGTCTATGGGCATCTCGGCGCTATCAGGCACGGGGTGGAAATCCGGATATGATTGTAGATTTGGCGCTGTGGGTTATTCCAATTGGGATTGTTGGGGCACGTATCTATCATGTATGTACCAAGTGGCAGGACTATTTTGGTCCGCACGGCAACCCCAGTGAGATTCCTTTGATTTGGCATGGAGGCCTAGGGATTTGGGGTGGCGTATTGGCTGGGAGCCTCACTGCCTGCCTGGTGCTTCGCTATCGGGGTCTAAAGATTGCTCCGGTGGCGGATGCGATTGCCCCAACTATTTTGTTGGGACAGGTTTTTGGTCGTCTCGGTAACTATTTCAACCAGGAGCTTTTTGGTCGCCCCACCACTTTGCCCTGGGGGTTAGAAATTGATTTATCGCATCGACCTTTTGGTTTTGAACAATACGCGACTTTTCACCCCACTTTTCTCTATGAAATGTTGTGGAATCTGGCAGCTATAGCGGCACTTATCTGGATAGAGAGACGTTTTCGCCCTCGGGGGGGAATGATGATGGGATTCTATCTGTGTGCCTACAGTATGGGGCGCTTTTGGGTAGAGAACTTGCGTATTGATCAGGCGAATCAGTTCTTAGGTTTGCGCCTTAACGTCTGGACTTCGCTACTGGTGTTTGGTTTGGGGATTCTCCTTATCATCTGGTGCAATCGGAAAAATTTTGATCGTATAGAGCCCTCGTCCTCGCAAGAAGGGAAGGGATTTACTGGGGCAGGTAAAACCGAAAACGCGGAGAGTGCGGGGCTATAAAACTCTCAGATTGTCCCGGTAGCAAGGGGCTAACTGAGATTTTTATCTGCTCTAGGTGGAAAGGACGCAGGAACTAGATAGGATAGAGGTATGCGCAGAGCGAAGATTGTTTGTACTTTAGGACCGGCGACGAATTCTCCGTCTCAAATCAAAAAACTGGCTGAGGCCGGTATGAACGTGGCTCGGATTAACCGATCCCATGGTTCTCAAGAGGAAGCGGAAGAAACTATTTCCAATATTCGACAGATGGCGTTGCAAAGCGGGAATGCCATCGCGGTTTTGGTTGATTTACAAGGTCCCAAGATTCGTTTAGAGACTTTCGCTGCTGGTCCGCAAACTTTAGAAAAGGGCGATACTTTCACGATTACCACTCGCGAGGTTCCCGGGGATAAAGAAATCGTGGGGACCACCTTCAAAGGTTTACCTGGCGATTGCAGCCCTGGTGACACCTTGTTAATTGATGATGGAAATGTGCAAGTTCGGGTTAAAGAAGTAACCGAGACTGATGTAATTACCCAGGTAGAAGTACCGGGAGTGGTTTCTGACCACAAGGGATTGAACTTGCCAGGGGTCGCGGTTTCGGTTCCGGCATTATCGCCTAAAGATGAAGATGATTTGCGCTGGGCTCTTAAACAGGGAGCCGATATTATTGCCTTGTCTTTTGTGCGCAGTGCCGATGATTTTGCTGATGTGAAGCGGATTATGGACGAAGAGGGGATTCATATTCCGGTTATCGCCAAGATTGAAAAACCACAAGCAGTCGAACATCTAGTTGAAATTATTCAAGCTTTTGATGGCATTATGGTTGCGCGCGGTGACTTGGGGGTTGAAATGCCCCTCGAGGCAGTACCGCTGGTTCAAAAAAGGGCGATTGAACTGGCTCGGCGCTACGCGAAGCCAGTTATTGTTGCCACTCAGGTTTTTGACTCTATGATTCACAATCCTCGTCCTACCCGTGCTGAGGCCTCTGACTGCGCTAACGCTATCCTTGATGGGGCAGACGCGGTAATGCTTTCGGGGGAAACTTCAGTGGGGGCTTACCCGATTGAGGCGGTTCGTTTGATGGCTTCCGTGATTTGTAATGTAGAAGAAAACGGTGGTGACCGGATTGCACCGCTTAGCACCTATACTCATGATCGTGCTGGAGTGTTATCGGTTTCGGCGGCTAGAGCAGCTGAAATGTTGGATTTGAAGTTCATGATTGCTTTTACGCAATACGGAAAAACTGCACGTACTATGTCGCGTTTGCGTTCTCCTATTCCCATGTTGGCTTTTACTCCTCTAGAATCCACCCGTAACCAGTTAGCTGTTTCTTGGGGAATTAACACTTATCGAGTGCCTAATGTTTCCCATACTGATGATATGGTATGGCAGGTTGACCAGGTATTACAGGCTCAGAATCTTGCAGAGCGGGGAGATAAAGTAATAATCATTGGCGGGATGCCTCCCGGGGTACCCGGGTCTACTAACTTTATGCGGATTCACACGGTAGGGTTAGAGGCTGATTATCGTCAAGCTACTACCCCCAGCGTTTAGTTTTTTCTACAGTCAGCTATACTAGGTCTTGACAGGTCTATAGTCCCGGTAATAGGGTTTAGGACTTGTCCAGCTTTTTGCAGTTTGTTAAAAGCTGGGTTTCTGGGCTGTGTTTCGGCATTATCCAGATAACTGAAATATAGGGTTTTTAACCCCGGGGTTACCGGTGCGAACAATGTGCCAACCCCGTGAGAAGAAGAAGTGAATGGAGTATCAAAAATGGAAAAAATTAACATTGTTGAGATTGGCACTGGTCGTCAAGCAAATAATCTGCTGGTGAATTCGATATCTGATGCCATCAGTCCTTGGTTTGCAGATGTTTACCAGGATTGCCAGGTTCGTGAAGCGATTGCAGGTTTAGCAGATGAGGCTTTACGTCCGCGTGCTGCCCAGTATTTGGGTTTGCAACTTGACCAGGCTGCCTAGAGCATTGCTGGTTATCGGGGCAAGGAAGTATCTTGCCCTCTATTTCTAGCAAAAGGTTTCCCGCCAGGGATTTATCCTAGCGGGAAACCTGCTTTTTCTTTGTCCCTAATTGCATTGGGCATTTACCCATTGCTTTCCTACCTAGCTCTTTTAGGGGCTAAGAGACTTCGGTTTCGGGGCGCTAGGGTTTGGCATTTAGGTGTTATTGCTAATACTCAGTGTCATCGCCCAGATGCTATTTGCTAGTATGGGGCGGTAACTGTTTACGCAAAACTATGATGAGTTTTCTTAGTCAGAAAGGTTGACATGACCCGAAATAGTTTTATTAGCCGGTCAGGAGCGGGCTTCCTGCGGGGCGTTAGCGCCCTGTTCGGTTTGACTTTAGCTCTGGCGCTAATTCCGGCTGCTAGCTTGGCTTATGCCGCCCCCAGTGCAAAATATGCCGGATATAGCTCCCATGTTCCTAGCGTAGTTATCGTAGAGGGTAAAACTACGAAAACCAAGGTAACGGAACGCGCTGGCAAGACTTACCCCGCAGGCATGACATTTAGTTATGTAAAACGGTTTAAAGATTTTTGGGCTCCCATTAATGCCAGCACTGGCGAAATCACTATTGATACCACTAAGACTACTCATGCTTTCACTAATGGAAAAGCCGAGTACACGCCGCGTTTGGATGTTATTTATCCCGACCATGCGCAGTCTAATCCCTCTTTTGAAACTATCGACGCTGGTAAAATAACGGTTTTGCAAGACAGCGATAAAGATGGAGTTCCGGACAGGGACGAAACTGGGGCTGTTAAAGATCAGTGCGCCAATACTCCGGCGGGAGTCAAAATTGATGAGACTAACGGTTGCCCGGTTCCGCCTACCCTAAAAGCTGCAACCGTAACTGGTAAGGTGGGAACGCAAATCGCCAACACCAAGATGGCAATTACTAACGAGGGCAAACTAGCCTTAAAGGCTTGCGAATTTGTTGATGCAGCTAAAAGCGCTGGTCTAAGTGTGGGACTCGGGGTTGATGATGATGCTTGCGTGATTAGTGGTACCCCTACTAAAGCCGGACAAAGCGAGGTAGACGTTAAGCTAAGCTACACAGATGGCAAGAACGCTATTGTTTCGGTTACCGCTAAAGCAACTATCGATATCGCGGATAAAGACAGTGACGGTGACGGTTATCCAGATGCCAAGGATGAATGTCCCCAGAGTCCGCAAGGCGCAACTACCGATAATAAAGGCTGCGCAGTTCCCCCCCGGATGGAAAATGCTACGGTTACCGGAACCGCTGATACCGCGATTAACGAGGTTTCTTTACCAATCGAGAACTTAGGTAATTTGAACTTGATGGAATGCACTGGCACCTTGCCGGAAGGCTTGTCGCTAGCTTTGAACCAAGACCAGAACGCTTGTATAGTCTCTGGCACTCCGAAAGCTGCCAGTGATCAAACCGTTCCGGTTACCTTGAAGTACACCAGTGACAAGGGAACTGAAGAAACGGTCAGCGCTGAGCTGACCCTAAAGATTGCCGAAAAACCGGTCGTAACCCCGAAAGATAACGAAACCTACCAGGACTTGGCTTACGCTGATGCAGCGGTTATGGCCGGGGAAAGCGGTAAGGTAGCTTCCCCTACGGCAAAGGCAGGTAAACTACCACCGAACACTACTTTCCAGCTGACGGCAGATAGTAAAACCAAATTCCCCTGGATTAGTGAAGATGCCGATAATCCCGGCGGATGGAAATTGAATCCCGACGAGGCAGTGCCCGCCGGTGAATACCATCCGCAGGTAACCGTGACTTTCCCAGACCAGTCTACTTTGACTTTGGATATGAAAATTACGGTGACTGCTAAAGATCCGGGTAACCCTGATCCGGGTACTCCCGATCCGGGACAACCAGATCCAGGTAACCCCAATCCAGGGCAGCCTGATCCGGAGAAGCCAGGTACTGATAAGCCGATGAAGCCGGGAACTAATCCTGCGCAGACTGATTCCGATAAAGATGGCATTATTGATGCTAAGGATAAATGTCCCAATACGGCTGCTGGAGTCAAAGTAGATGCTAAAGGATGCCCGATAGCACCTGCTGATAACGCAAAATCTAAGACTGGCGGAAAACAAACCGCTAAGCCAATGCCCATAACTGGTGGCGTTGCCGGTTCTTTGGCGGCGCTATCGCTGCTAGTAACCGTGGCGGGCGTGGCTCTAGTTGCACGGCGGTACGCCAAATAGCATTATTTATCCTTTGAATTTTTGGATAAATAGTGCTGGTTAATTCACACGGGTTGGTCGGGGATAATAATCCCCGACCAACCCGTAACTATTTCTAAACGATGTTCCAGCTGAATTGAGCAACGCTCAGTAAATCGTGGTAATCCTCTAAGTATGGAGCTTTCAGAAGACTTTAAAACTGCCGATAAAATGACCGCAGATGAACTGAATGCCATACTTGCACGCAGCTATTTGCAGTCCTTATCTGGTGGGGGACGGGACTATAACTCGGTATTTGATGAGTGCGAGGCCTCGCTCTAAAGGCTTAATCCTGGTGGTTTTCCCACAGTAATTGTTCCAAGGGTTTGCGTTCCCGCTCTTTAGTCAGGCCAGCTGGTTCTTTACCCACGCTGCACATAGTAAACGCTGTGTAGGGAGCGGAAATCTGGAACTGCCGGCTAACTAGCTCCCGGTCAAAAGTGGCAAAGGGGCGCATATGCAGCCCCATGACTTCTGCTTGTAACAACATATTTTGTACCGCACTACCCAAATCATAAGGGCCAAAATCTAGACCGTGACGAGAGGGATACTCCCGATGGATATTGAGAATCAGCCCGGAAGCATCAAGTGCCCAATCGGAAAAACCGGCTACTGCCCGGCGTAACACTTCATAGTTTTTATCGCCGCGAATTCCCGGCACAAACCACCATTCCTGAGCATTCATGGCGCTAGGAGCCCAACGCGCCGCCTCTAAAAGCTGATTCATTTGCTCGTTACTAATCGAAAAGTCCGGATCGTATGCGCGCGGACTCCAGCGGTCGCTAATGATTTTAGAAATTTCAGTCATGTTTCTATCATAACCAGCTGCCCAGAAAATGGAACTAGCAGCGAAAATAAATGGTCGGGCTGACAGTGTGTGGTTTCAGGAGATGTGTCCGTTTTTCTTGGGGTTGTGGTTTTAAGGTCTTTCAGGACTTGTGTCCGCTTGTAATAAGGAAAAACTCTTTTAATGTCCCAGGTCATTTGTCCGAAAACCTGTAATCTCAAGCATGTCATATTCAAAGAATCGTGCCATTGTCCTTGCAGTGACGGAAG
>NZ_RPZY01000021.1:0-6715 GCF_008661855.1 Varibaculum sp. | reverse complement strand
TCCCCCACCAAACCGGGACGGCGATTCCGCACAGGGAGGGCAGTAATGTCAGCCAGACAAACACAACCAGCAAAAACAGACGCCAACACCACCCTCCGAGTACACTTTCGCCCTCCCAGAACAGTTCCACCCTCCAAATCAGGGCAAACCGGGTTAATACCCAAAACGGGGTGAGGACGGATTGTTGGAGAGTCTTTTATGAATGTTTCGTATTCTCGGGAGCAGCGTCGTGAGGCGTTGAGGGTGTATAGGCGTACGGGGTCGGTAACTAAAACGATTTTGTTGCTGGGTTATCCAGGGTGTTTGTCACTCCACGAAAGTCCAGGCGGCTTTGTCTTAGTCGTGCTAATAGATGCTAACCGTTGCTAATAGAGGGAAAGCGTGCTATTAGACAGAACGAGCCTCTTGGCTACTCCCACTCAATCGTTGTATGGCACGTTTTGATGTAGTCAGCGGGGTGGGTGAGCTGGGATTCCCTCTACTCTTCCATCTCGAAAACCGTGTAGTCACCCTGTAGTCAGCAGTGACTACACGCTCTGTAGTCACCCGAGGAGGGTATTTTCGCCCGATCGAAGAGTGACAGGCCTGGCCTGCGGAAACACGTTTTAATTGCGTGCAACTGACTACATGGGCGGAAACGGTGCGAATGGGGTGGGGCGCTCCCCGACCCAAGAGTGACGATTTCCGAGTGAAGAATGACAGCGTTGAACTGCGGAAACGCACATTTAGTCGAACGAAGTGACTACATACCGATTCTTCTCACGCCCTACATAGTCCGACGAGCATTCGTGTCTGATGTAGACGGTAAAATTGAGCCATCATTGCAACGTACTACAGGAGACAACAATGGATGATCTATCGATTGAGGTTGGCCTCACGTGCCCAACTTGCGGTTGCACGAATTTCGAATCGGAGCAGCCTGGAGAAGATGAAGATTACACCGATGACTGGTCATTCACCTGTGCGCACTGCGGAAGGGGCTTTACTCGCAAGGAGCTCATAGAGGCGAATGCCGAGTCTATTGATACTGCCGTCGATGACATGAAAGACGAAATCCTCGAAGCAGCAGCGAAAGAGCTCAAGAAGGCGTTCAAAGGGTGGAAGATTTAATGAGTATGGATCTTTCGTTTGCCGCCACATGGGCGCCTATCGTTATCTCTGTTGTGAGCCTTATCGTTACTGTTTTTTCCTCTCACAGAAGCTACCGTCTCGACAAAAGCGATAAAGAGCAAAATGCGGAACTTCGCCGAATCCAGAAACAGCTAAGCGAGTTGCAGCTGCAAAAAGCCCGGGAAGATGCAGCTGCAAAATCATCATCAAAAGTCGAAGCGCGTCATGTATTGGTCGGTCTCAAGAAGCATCACATTCGCATTTCAAACGTCGGCGGCACGGTTGTGACAGACGTGACTACTGCGTGCGACGGCGGCCCCTATTTCTATAACCAGGATAAGGAGCCATTCGAGCGTCTGGAACCCGGTGAAAGCTTCGACCAGACCGTATTCTTCGCCGATGGATCCCCTTCGAAATTCACAGTCACCACTCGCTGGCGTGACGCCGATGGCGAGGAGCACAGCCGCGACAACATCATCACATGGTAGCCAGCATCACTCGATAGCTAGGCCGTTAGCAAACTATGACCTAGCGTGGCCTAACGTGACCTAACGCCCCGCGTGGCTTTGCTCATGCGCCTCCCATCAGGTATCTCTCTGCTTGTCCCGTCGAAAGGATGAGACTCCTTGGGCCTCGTTGCGGCCCGAGGGCGCCAGATGCCAGACGGAAGAACGGTAGGCCATCCCATGAAAGACGACATCCTCCGGATGCCGCGCGACGCGTTCCCGGTTCATCGGGGAATATCGGATAGCGATGCCGAAAGCCGCGAGAATGCCGGGGCGGGGATACGGGAATCTGCCGCCTCCTCGACATCCGAAACGCACAACCTGCCCGACGGTCTCATGGACGTGCCGCAGGTCGCGGACTACTCGCGCGTATCGAAGACGTCGGTCTACAAGCTCATCGAACGGCAGAAGATCCCCGCCATAAGGATCGGAAGACTACGGAAAAGCGATACTGCTATTGGCCAATCAATCACGCCTGTTCTTACCGGTGTAATCATCAATGTCATTCACGGTAAGACGAAGCAAATCGCCCTCTGCGATTCCTCGCTTCAGTCCCATGTCTTTTCTGAGTTGCATAAGGACCTTTTCCATTCCGAACAACAAGTCATTAGGGTCGCTAAGCCCCCTTGAAGAGGCAACCCGCCAGTTCCCCCAAGCCTTAATCGCTTTGGAAGAGCCCCAAAGGGTCAGCTCTTTCGTAAACTGGTTGAATAGATTAATCAACTCTTCTTGAGTGAATTCCTTGCCCGTTTTGGTCTGGGACTGAAAGTCGTAGAACATTGAAATGAGCTGCATGTATGGCTTTTCACGATGCATTCGCAAGTACTCGTTGCGCTTCATGACGTTGCTCGCAACATTACCAGAAACGTACGTAATCACGGATACCGTTGCGGTTATTAGCGCGACTACAATCGCAGAGTCCAGAGTCGAAAGAGATGCAAAGAAGGTTGCGACTCCAGGGCCGGCAAGATTAATCAGAACTGCAGTTCCACATGCAACGATAAGCACAATCAAAAGCAGGACCAGTAGCCCTTTAATTATCGGCCATAACTGAGAATTCCTGTTTTTCTCTTCATTAAGAGAGCCCATCTGGCCGCTCCCACTCATATTGCCGCTCCTAGTATCTTCCCCGCGGTCTGGCAGCACTGCACGAGCTCAATGCCGACTGCATGGGGATTCTTATTCGCATACTTGCTCCACAGCGCGAGCATCGTTTTGTCAGTTGCGACCTCGTCGAGGACTTCCTGCCACTGCGTCATCATCTCCGTGCTCCCGCGCTTGGCGCATGTACGTTTGAGTGCTTCCCGCAACGTGGGGATGTCGCAGCTGCCACCCCTGGTTCGCCAGAGCAGATGTATGTCGTAGAAGTCGCGCGGGCGGGTGTTGGCTACGCCTCGCGAGACGGCGGTCTCGAGCTTCTCGGCGAGCACCGTCTCGAGTGGGTAGGACATCAGGCTGACGCTTCCCCCGTCGAACAGGAGCGGGTAGTCGTAGACGATGGGGCCGGGCGTGATGCTGTCGCCCGTGGTAACGTCGATCTTGAGAGGCACTGCCATGGGCGGATACATCGCCTTGAGGAGCACGCATATGCCCGGGTAGTCGTCGGTCTCCCTGATATCCTCGGTGCGGTCGAACTCGAAGGTCCAATCATCGTCGATGCTGACAGCCGCCACCTCGCGGAAAACCTTCTCGGCGGATTCATGCGTCAGCGTAAAGCCGGTGACCGTCGTGTCGAGGTCCATCGTGGTCCTGGACGCCACGCCCACGAGGGAGGAGATGAGCATGCCACCCTTGATGACGACGTTGTCGCGCCATTTTGATTTCGAGAGGCGCTCGAGGAGCCTCTCGAAGAGGTAGCTCTGCATCAGGGACTGCGCGGGGATGCCCGCTTCCTTCGCTCTGGCGTTGATGCGCGCCTTGAGCTGCATCGCGTTCTTGGTCCTCACAGCAGAACCTCCAGGTAGTTGCGGATTTTGGTCTCCACTCCGAGGTTGCGAGCATAGGCAACTAGCTTTATGGGATCCCGACCCTTTTTCTTAACGTAAGATTGCATCGCCGGAACCACCAGCTGGGAGTCAGGCGTGCCCTGACCGCGAACGATGTCGCAGAGCGTCCTCTCGACGTCATACGCCCTGACTATATTGCCGTATTCTGTCTGGATATCGCAGAGACCGAGACCTAGGACGTCGTCGGCGCAGGTGCGGCATGCGATGCCGGCTGCCTTGGCCGCAGTCGCGTTGTAGCTCCTGGGGAAGGTCATCGTCAGGGCGAAGGGCGCACGGTCGGTCATGCCGTGGAGGAAGAGCGCCGTGTCGTCCGAGAAAATGCCGCGCGAGAAGCGGTGCTGAGCTATGTAGAGGGGATCCTCCCACACGTCGGGAAGCGCATAGAGACCACGGCCCACCTGGACGAGCTCACCGGCGCGCACGGCTTCTGTGAGCTTGCGTCTGGGAATTCCGGCGTCCGTCACCTGAGCGCTGGTGATGTAGCCGTTGCAGTTCGTGGCTATGTCCAACAGAGCGTCCGTCTCTTCTCCTCTCACATGCGTACTAACGCGCTTAATATTATCTAATATTCAGCACAAATGTACAACTGGTAAGTGAGAAGCAGTAAGTCACGCTCACATCGCTGTATGAAGAGCATTTCCGCAGGTTAACGCTCATGAAATAAGTTCAGGAATCCGAAGATTCCGGGCTTACTCTCATTTGTCACTCCTCAAAAGTCCCGGTGGCTTTGTCCAATACATGGCACTAGTTGCAAGGCAGCGCGACTAGACGTGCAGGATGAGACTAGATGGAATGGGCTATTTCCCTATTCCCACTCGATTGTTCCTGGCGGTTTGGAGGTACAGTCCAAAACCACTCGGTTCACTTCCGGAACAGAGTTAGTAATCCGGTTAGAAATTTTAGCGAGAACCTCGTAGGGCAACCGCGACCAATCGGCCGTCATCGCGTCCTCAGAAGAAACCGGGCGAAGCACAATCGGATGACCATAGGTGCGCCCATCCCCCTGTACCCCAACGCTGCGTACATCTGCGAGTAAAACGACCGGACATTGCCAAATGTCCCGATCTAAACCAGCCGCAGTTAGCTCTTCACGAGCGATTCTGTCGGCTGCCCGCAAAATC
Source organism: Varibaculum sp. (assembly GCF_008661855.1). Taxonomy (NCBI): domain Bacteria; kingdom Bacillati; phylum Actinomycetota; class Actinomycetes; order Actinomycetales; family Actinomycetaceae; genus Varibaculum; species Varibaculum sp. The sequence continues at coordinate 1,972 of NZ_RPZY01000021.1, read as the reverse complement.
TCTAATCGCTTTGCGGTAATCTCACCGATAATGCGAATCCCTAAACCAGGACCGGGGAAAGGCTGACGCCAAACGATTTGCTCCGGCACTCCCAAAGCTAAACCAATCTCGCGTACCTCGTCCTTGAAAAGTGTCCTGAGCGGCTCAATTAAATCAAAATTAAGGTCTTCCGGCAAGCCTCCAACATTATGGTGACTCTTGATATTAGCGGCCCCTTCACCCCCACCGGACTCGACTACGTCAGGATACAAAGTGCCTTGCACCAGGAACTTTATCTCTTCTCCGCTTTCGCCAGCTTCTTTTACGAGGGCGCGTTGAGCAGCCTCAAAAGAGCGAATGAACTCGCGACCAATAATTTTACGTTTCGCTTCCGGCTCGCTAACCCCAGCCAATGCAGTTAGGAAGCGTTCCGATTCATCTACCGTCACGATTTTAATACCGGTTGAAGCAGCGTAATCACGCTCAACCTGTTCGCGCTCTCCCGCACGCAAAAGACCGTGATCGACAAAAATGCAGGTCAGTTGATCTCCAATAGCTTTATGTACCAGGGCAGCTGCCACTGAAGAGTCCACTCCCCCAGATAAACCACAAATAACCCGGGCATTACCTACTTGACGGCGTATCTTTTCAATTTGGATGTCGATAATAGAGTCGGCAGTCCATGTCGGCTGCAAACCAGCCCCGTTATAGAGGAAATGTTCCAAGGCGCGCTGACCATATTGGGAATGCAACACCTCGGGATGCCATTGCAAACCATAAAGATGACGTGTTGAATCTTCAAATGCTGCCACCGGAGTTTGTTCGGTAGCAGCAGTTACCTTAAATCCCTCGGGAGCTTTAATTACTGAATCCCCGTGAGACATCCACACTGTCTGCTCTAGCGGAGTACCGGCAAATAAACATCCCCCGCCGTCTTGCAGTTTAGCCTGAGTATGCCCGTATTCACGAGTCCCGGTTCGCCCTACCTGACCGCCCAAAGTTCGCGCCATAAGCTGAAACCCGTAGCAGATACCTAAAATCGGGACACCCGCAGAAAAAATCGCGGAATCAATACTAGGAGCGCCCTCTGCATAAACAGAGGAAGGACCGCCCGAAATAATAATAGCGGCCGGGTTCTTGGCTAGGATTTTTTCCGCATCCATAGTGTGCGGAACAATCTCGGAATAAATATGGGCTTCTCGTACCCGCCGCGCAATCAATTGGGCATACTGTGCCCCCATATCGATTACCAATACCGGGGAGGACGAATCAGGATTATTTTTCAGCACCCTCTAAGCATATCGGGATTAGGCTTTGTAGCACGAGTCGAAAGGTACTTCGTAAAAAATTTCTAGGGCTCTTGTGCTTATTGCTTAGATATCGGCAAATCTGACGAACTGAAAACTTGGCAATACCAAGTTGTGGCGTACCAGGCCCTGGAATATGGCAGGGCAAGTGGGGCGGAACTGATAACCTGATTAGTAAATACACCCTAACGAAAGCGGAGATGGCAAAACCATGCCCAACAGCTGTTATTTAGCACCTTTACAGGCAGATATTACTATTGAATCTATTGCTTGCGCCTTGGCGAGTGCCTTGGAAGATTGCCCGATAAAATCAGTATTTGAATCCCCGTTTGCTGAACCCAGCAAATGGCTTTTTGAACCCCAAAAATGTGCACAAGAACTGGTAAATAGCCTTTATACAAAGCAGACAACTATATTTTCAGGAAGATTTACCGATGTACCAGCAGGTTTAGATATTTGCGGTATTCATGCTGACGTGGCTCGTCATCTTCGCGCCCCCATCATTTTAGTAATTGACGCACAGAACCTGGATTCCCAGGGAGCAAGTGCCGCCGCTCACACCATGGCGGTACAAATCGAAAAACAAGGCGGAACCCCTATCGCCTCTATCTTGCTTAACGCCTCATTTACCTTTGAGAGTTCATTCGCTCATTCCCCGGTAATAGTTACTCCCAATACCGAAATAT
>NZ_RPZY01000031.1:0-2970 GCF_008661855.1 Varibaculum sp. | reverse complement strand
GCGGCTCTCTGGTCTGTAACTGACGCTGAGGCTCGAAAGCGTGGGGAGCGAACAGGATTAGATACCCTGGTAGTCCACTCCGTAAACGATGAGTGCTAGGTGTTGGATCCTTTCCGGGATTCAGTGCCGCAGCTAACGCATTAAGCACTCCGCCTGGGGAGTACGACCGCAAGGTTGAAACTCAAAGGAATTGACGGGGGCCCGCACAAGCGGTGGAGCAGGTGGTTTAATTCGAAGCTCCGCGAAGAACCTTACCAGGTCTTGACATCCCGATGCTATTTCTAGAGATAGAAAGTTACTTCGGTACATCGGTGACAGGTGGTGCATGGTTGTCGTCAGCTCGTGTCGTGAGATGTTGGGTTAAGTCCCGCAACGAGCGCAACCCTTATTGTTAGTTGCCATCATTCAGTTGGGCACTCTAGCGAGACTGCCGGTAATAAACCGGAGGAAGGTGGGGATGACGTCAAATCATCATGCCCCTTATGACCTGGGCTACACACGTGCTACAATGGCTGGTACAACGAGTCGCGAGTCGGTGACGGCAAGCTAATCTCTTAAAGCCAGTCTCAGTTCGGATTGTAGGATGCAACTCGCCTACATGAAGTCTGAATCGCTAGTAATCGCGGATCAGCACGCCGCGGTGAATACGTTCCCGGGCCTTGTACACACCGCCCGTCACACCACGAGAGTTTGTAACACCCGAAGTCGGTGAGGTAACCGTAAGGAGCCAGCCGCCTAAGGTGGGATAGATGATTGGGGTGAAGTCGTAACAAGGTAGCCGTATCGGAAGGTGCGGCTGGATCACCTCCTTTCTAAGGAAATGGAAACCTGTACGTTGGTCTTGTTTAGTTTTGAGAGGTCTTGTGGGGCCTTAGCTCAGCTGGGAGAGCGCCTGCTTTGCACGCAGGAGGTCAGCGGTTCGATCCCGCTAGGCTCCATTGAATCGCAAGATTCAAGTATTGTCCATTGAAAATTGAATATCTATATCAAATTCCATATGTAATTAATTACATATAGATAGTAACAAGAAAATAAACCGAAACGCTGTGAATATTTAATGAGTTAGGTCGAAAGACCAAAATAAGGTTAAGTTAATAAGGGCGCACGGTGGATGCCTTGGCACTAGAAGCCGATGAAGGACGTGACTAACGACGAAATGCTTTGGGGAGCTGTAAGTGAGCAATGATCCAGAGATGTCCGAATGGGGGAACCCGGCAGGTAATGCCTGTCACTCATTACTGTTAAGGTAATGTAGAGGAAGACGCAGTGAACTGAAACATCTAAGTAGCTGCAGGAAGAGAAAGCAAAAGCGATAGCCTTAGTAGCGGCGAGCGAAACGGCAAGAGGGCAAACCGAAGAGTTTACTCTTCGGGGTTGTAGGACTGCAACGTGTACTTAAAGATTATAGAAGAACTACCTGGGAAGGTAGGCCAAAGAGAGTAATAGCCTCGTATTCGAAATAGTCTTTATACCTAGCAGTATCCTGAGTACGGCGAGACACGAGAAATCTCGTCGGAATCTGGGAGGACCATCTCCCAACCCTAAATACTCTCTAGTGACCGATAGTGAACCAGTACCGTGAGGGAAAGGTGAAAAGCACCCCGGGAGGGGAGTGAAATAGAACCTGAAACCGTGTGCCTACAACAAGTTCGAGCCCGTTAATGGGTGAGAGCGTGCCTTTTGTAGAATGAACCGGCGAGTTACGATATGATGCGAGGTTAAGTTGAAGAGACGGAGCCGTAGGGAAACCGAGTCTGAATAGGGCGTTTTAGTATTATGTTGTAGACCCGAAACCATGTGACCTACCCATGAGCAGGTTGAAGGTGAGGTAAAACTCACTGGAGGACCGAACCAGGGCACGTTGAAAAGTGCTTGGATGACTTGTGGGTAGCGGAGAAATTCCAAACGAACTTGGAGATAGCTGGTTCTCTCCGAAATAGCTTTAGGGCTAGCGTCGATGTTAAGTCTCTTGGAGGTAGAGCACTGTTTGGGTGAGGGGTCCATCCCGGATTACCAATCTCAGATAAACTCCGAATGCCAATGAATTATGGTCGGCAGTCAGACTGCGAGTGCTAAGATCCGTAGTCGAAAGGGAAACAGCCCAGACCACCAGCTAAGGTCCCAAAATAATTGTTAAGTGGAATAGGATGTGGGGTTGCACAGACAACTAGGATGTTAGCTTAGAAGCAGCTATTCATTCAAAGAGTGCGTAATAGCTCACTAGTCGAGTGACCCTGCGCCGAAAATGTACCGGGGCTAAAACATATTACCGAAGCTGTGGATACCTTTATAGGTATGGTAGGAGAGCGTTCTATGTGCGAAGAAGGTGTACCGTGAGGAGTGCTGGAGCGCATAGAAGTGAGAATGCCGGTATGAGTAGCGAAAGACAGGTGAGAATCCTGTCCACCGTAAGACTAAGGTTTCCAGGGGAAGGCTCGTCCGCCCTGGGTTAGTCGGGACCTAAGGAGAGACCGAAAGGTGTATCCGATGGACAACAGGTTGATATTCCTGTACTAGAGTATATAGTGATGGAGGGACGCAGTAGGCTAACTAAACCAGACGATTGGAAGTGTCTGGCCAAGCAGTGAGGTGTGATATGAGTCAAATGCTTATATCTATAACATTGAGCTGTGATGGGGAGCGAAGTTTAGTAGCGAAGTTAGTGATGTCACACTGCCGAGAAAAGCTTCTAGCGTTAATTATACTCTACCCGTACCGCAAACCGACACAGGTAGTCGAGGCGAGTAGCCTCAGGTGAGCGAGAGAACTCTCGTTAAGGAACTCGGCAAAATGGCCCCGTAACTTCGGGAGAAGGGGCGCTGACTTATGGTCAGCCGCAGTGAATAGGCCCAAGCAACTGTTTATCAAAAACACAGCTCTCTGCTAAATCGTAAGATGATGTATAGGGGGTGACGCCTGCCCGGTGCTGGAAGGTTAAGAGGAGTGCTTAGCAATAGCGAAGGTATGAAT
>NZ_RPZY01000060.1:0-59914 GCF_008661855.1 Varibaculum sp. | reverse complement strand
GTCTAGCTGTTTGCCATTTTCGCCGCTTTCTTTGAAAGTGATTGGCAGTTTCTTGCCGGTCTTGACATCAATCAGGGTATCGGGGTCGGGGAAGTTTTCGACCGTAGCTGTCCAGTTGTTTTCTTTGCTCAGTTCTATCTGATCAACTTGGAATCCGCCAACCAGAATGTCAAGGTTAATCTTCGTAGGACGCTGCTGCGCGTTATCTCCCTCCCAAGATTTTTTGACCTGAAGTTTCCAGGTATCGGGGCTACCTAGAGTAAGTAAACCGTTATTGGCGATTCCTCCGCCACTAATTCCAGTACCGGTAGCGGTGTTATTTTCTATAACTACCCGGGCAAGTTTTTCCGCGAGCTGCTTCGAAGCGGCACTGGGAACCGATTTGAAAGCCTTGTTGTCGTTAATTTCCTGGTTGTAGGGTATTTGAACATTCTCGCCGCCCTTGATATAGCGCGGTAGTCGCCGCTGCGGTGATTTCCAGTTTGAATGGATACCGTAACTAGAGCCGTCCTGATACCACAGTCTTTTTCCTCCGCCCAACATTCTGGGGCTGATAGAAACCGGTTTACCGGCAGTGACAGCTGGCTCGTCATATTTATGTTCAGAGATGCTGACGAAATCATCACCTGCACCCTTGAATTCTTTGTTCTTTCCTCCATCGGGGGCGATGTTGTCGAAAATAGCACTCCCGTGGGTAACGTTAAGAATCGTTTGTCCGGTCGGACAATTCCAGACCCCACCTCCTTGGATGCTGTAGGGGCGACCTCCAGCTTGAACCGGTATCCAGTCCTTAAAGGAATTGTTACGGATCAGCGCATCGTTAATGGTCAAAGAAGAGAAAGTGTCGTTGTAAATAGCGCCACCACCCCAAAATCCCGAGGATTTATTATTAGCAAAATAAGCAGAATTGATAACTGTTTTAGCGCCGTTCTTGTCCTCCTTGGTTCCCCCAGATAGGCTAATCGCCCCGCCGGAGGAGCCGGCAGTATTTCCGGTGAAGGAGCCGCCATCAATTTTTACGGTGCCACCTACAACATTAATAGCGCCACCCCAGGCCAAACATTCATTTTCAGTGAAGTTTCCACCGGTAATATGCAAATCGCTATTAATAATCTTTATGGCACCGCCGCCCTTGTCGCTACCGAGATTGCCTTTGAAAGTGCCACCAGAAATGTTGGTATTAACTTTATTTAGAAAGAGGGCTCCGCCTGCGCCGCCATAGTCGGATCTCTTATTGCCTTGAAAAGTGCCGTTACTAATGTCCAGAGAACCATTTTCCATCACCATGGCGCCGCCGTACTCGGTGGAGTTGCCATGAATACTTCCGCCGGAGATGTCTACGTTGGTGTATGCGGTAAATACTGCACCGCCATATCCGTTAAATCTGGAATGCTCTACCCGGTTATCGGATATTTCTCCGTCCTTAATGGTTAGGGAGGCAGGCTTTTCTTTACTGCCCCAAATTCCCAGAGCCCCCCCTCGCAGGACGCCTTGATTACCTTTAATAGTCCCGCCATTTAGCGATACTGTCCCGTTATAGACGGTGATGGGGGCTAGTTTTTCGCTATCGACACCTTCGGGAGTGGCAGCGGAAGCTACCTTTTTCTCTGGCGTGAGGTTATTGGAAAAGTCAGCCGAACCACTCATGGTGAAATTGCCGCCATTAACGAAAATCACCGGGCCGGCAGGGTCGGAATCGTGAATAGAACCGGCGCTAAAGTTTAGGTCTCCCTTTATGGTGAACTGCGTTTTGGTGAAGGACGGGCCCGCCAGGTTCAGTTTCCCACCGGATTTCACTTCCACTGCTGGAGTGTTTATACCGGTAACTGTGCCCGCCCCCTTCAGGGTCAGCTCTGCGCCCTCGGAAACCACCAGTGGTTTTGACTGTTCATTGAGCGTAAGATTCCCGGTGACCGTCAGCTCTTGTTGCCCGGAAGTGAGAGCGTTGGCTTTAGCTACCAGGTCATCCCAAGTGGTGATTCCCTGTGCCGAAGCTGGGATAGTTGAGCCGATAGCGGCAATCACCGCGAGAGTCGCGAGGGTTGCGAAGAACTGGAATATAGAGGAACCCTTTTTTCTTAACACATTCTCATTTTAAGGTGGTGGTTCTTAGCCCGCAACCGCTGAGGTTTCCTCGGGTATGTAAATCGATTGGGTTTGCTGGGGAGATTAGAGGAGGTAGGGGAAGTTTTTCGTTTCCGAATAGAATCAGGCGACCTGACTAAGCTGTTTAGGTTTTAAGTTACGAGGGCGTGCTGCTCAGCTACGTGAAAGCGCGATCGTAAGCATCAAAGTCGCAGCCCGCAGTCTTGCTAAGCTGTGTGAGACTGCGACCAAAACGCCCTCCCACGGCAAAATCACCCTCCCGGTTAAGGATATAAGGGAGTTTTAACGGTGTTTTAGGCATATTGGGAGGGCGGAACTGTTCTGGGAGGGCGATTTTAGCTAGAAAGGGCGCGCGACAGTCTCTTCTCCCGCTAAAATCGGGAAGCATATAGCAAGCCGGGGTGGCACTATCCCCGCTATCCTCTTTTCACGCTAAAACAGGGCAGCATTAGTGGCGTTAGTAGACAGAAAATGCGAGCTTTATTTCCTTGCTGACCAGGAGATACCTTGAAAAAGCAGAGATGTTTGCTGAGAGAAAATTGCTGTGAAACAATAGCCAACGATGGGTTTATCGCCAAGTTGGATATGAAACTGTTGCTATCAATAGTTTGGTATCCATATGGTCGCTAACTCCTTTGTTCTTATGAAAATGCGCAGCACACAGGAATGCCGACAGGTAAAAATGTCAAGAAAAACTACCGGTAAGCGCCTTATGTGGCAGGGGATTATTGTCCTCGAAATAGTTGCAATTGCGCTTTGTCTTGTTTGGGGAGCGAAAACGCTTAATGCGTGGCTTGGCAGTCACGAGCGCGATAAAGCCACAAGTGGGCAGATAGAGCAGCAAAGCCGGGCGATTGCGGCTGCCCTCAGCCGAAAAGACCAGGCAGAGACAGCCAAATTGGTGGGCAGCGTTGAAACCGCGAATTCCCTGATCAAACAGACAGAGGGACAGCAAGTAACTTTGCCGAAAAGAGCGGTAAATAACGAAAGTGGAGCTCAATACCTGGTTACTTTCCAAACCAGTGGAGGACAGAGCATCTATCTGCGATTAAGGTGTACGAAAAACCTAAGCTGCACCGGAAGTATCCCCTAGAGGTCTGACAAACCATACCTGTGGATAACTTTTAAAACAGGCGAAAGAGTAGGCAGATTTAGTAAAGTCATTATTTAGTAATCATCTGCTGATTAGTTCCCGGTCTGTGCGTCATTTTACTGCCGGTCACGGGAAACCTTGAGCTAGCGAAGAGGACGGGGTCGTGACTGGAGTGCGGGGAAGAAAAGGGAGAATGGGCAGCTCCTCGCGCTCTAGCCAGGGACAATCTGGCAGTTTCGTAAACAGTAGCGGCTTGCAACAAAACACCGGAGTTACTGGATATTCCGCCCTTCAGCGCCAGAAACAAAAAAATCTAAAAGTCCGGGGACGATTGCGAAAAGTTACAATCGCCATACTAGCTGCCCTGAGCATGGTAATTGTTTACCTGGCTTGGCAACACCCCGGTATTACCCGGGCGCAGGTGGATTTAAATGATGGCGGAATCTGGGTCACCAATCAATCTCAACACCTGGTGGGGCATTTAAACTTTCCGGCGCGTGCCCTGGATGGAGCGGTACGTTCCAAAGCGGGGCAGTTTGACGTTACTCAGGCGGGAGAAAACGTTCACTTTCAAAACAAAGCTGCCAGTGAGGCTACAAAAATTGACCCCAAGAAAGTACGGCTGGAAACTTCCACTTCCCTGGCTAAGGGGCAACAAATTGCCCAATCTGGCGCTAACCTGGCAATTTTAGATCCCGAATCCGGCCTGCTGTGGAGTGGAGAAGATATATTAACCCAAGAGCGTAACCGCGCCAACGCTACGGTGCGTTCCCTGCGAGGAGCGCAACTGGCAGGAGGAGAAAGCGGGGAATTCTTCCTAGCCTCACCGACCACGAAAGAACTGGTAACCGTCACTAAAGAGGGAAAACTCTTCAAAGATGAACGGATAAAAATCTCGCAGATGCCCCTGGGAGCCAAGTTGGAAGTGGCAGGGGTGGGAAGGCAGGCAGTCGCCCTCGACAGTCAGCAAGGAATTCTCTATCTACCCAGTGGGAAAAGGGTCAAACTTTCTGGTTCGCAGCTACACCTACAAGAATCTGGTCCTCAAAAACCCTATGTGGTTATCGCCAACGAGGATAAACTAATAAAAGTTGATATCGCCAGCGGTAACACCAGCGATATTCCCTCGGGTGCCAGTGGGGGAAATCCAGCCAGACCAGCGGTGAAATCAGAATGTATCTATGGAGCCTGGTCGGTAAGCGGCAAATTTGTGCGTGAATGCGCGGGAAAGGTTTATCGACCTACGCAAGATATTGCGAGGCTAAAAACTGCGCAAACCCCGGTATTTCGCAAGAACCGCGACCTAGTGGTGCTCAATGACACTACCGATGGGGCAGTATGGTTGGCTGACAAAAACATGGAACTGGTAGATAACTGGGACGAAATCTCTACCATGTTAAAGAAGGAAGAACAGCGAGAAGACTCTCCCCAGCTGACCGAACAGATAGCACAAAAAGATCGACAAAAAGAAAACACCCCGCCGGTGGCTCGCGATGACGTATTCGGGGCTAGACCAGGAAAAATAACCACACTACCGGTACTGGAAAACGATTCTGATACCGATGGTGATTTACTAACTGCCGAAATAGTAGGAGGAGCCGGGGCTGCCCAGGTAAAGCCAGTACGCGGAGGGGCAGCTCTGCGGATTGAACTGCCAGCTAATGCCAGCGGAACTATAAACTTCACCTATCAGGCTAAAGACGGACGCGGTGGGGTAGATACCGCCAATGTAACCGTGAAGGTTACCCCGGAGCCTCAAAATAATGCACCAACCCAGAAACGAGTACCAACCGTAGTAGTTGAATCAGGTAAACAAATCGAGTACAACGCCCTCCCGGTGTTCGGTGACCCTGACGGAGATTCCCTGTTTCTAACTGGTGCGTCCTCTTCCCAGGATAACCAAGTCGAATATCGGCAAGAAGGTACCCTAGTAATCCGCAATCAAGCCAAAGGGGTAGGGAAGAAAGAACTAAAAGTTCTGGTTTCTGATGGACGAGAAGAAATAACCGGAAGAATACTGGTAGATGTACGTGCATCCGGAAACGTTCCTCCGGAAGCAAACGGAGATATCGCGTTCGCTAGAGCCGGAACCACCATTACCATTCGTCCCTTGGCAAATGATACCGATGCCAATGGCGATCCCTTGACCCTGGCAGGGGTAAATATCGAACAAACCGGGCCGCAGATTACCCCCGATTTGGCGGGCGGAACTTTATCATTCCGCTCCGAACAAGAGGGAACCTACTACTTGACCTACACGGTCTCTGACGGGCCAGCCACCGCGACCGGAGTTATTCGAGTGGATGTGGCTAGCTCCGGTAAACGCGGAAAACCGGTGGTAGAAGATGATATTGCAGTGTTGCCAGTGGGGGGACAGGTGCTGTCAGATGTGCTGGCTAACGATTCCGATCCGGCTGGAGACGTTCTGGTTACCCAATCAGTGACCGTAGATGCGTCCTCGCCGCTGAGAGCAACTGTAATGGATCATTCGCTGCTAAATATCACTGCTCCGCGCGGACTGACCAAAGCAGAAACCCTAAAATATCAGGTATCAAATGGGCATGAAAGCGCCGAAGGGGTAGTTACGGTTATTCCGGTAAAAACCCAGTCACGTTCAGCACCTCCAACTGTAAAACCTGATCGGGCCAAGGGGAGAGTAGGAGATGTAGCTAGTGTAGATGTGCTGGCTAATGACCGTTCCCCGGTAGGTTTAACTCTAAAAGTCTCGCCGACAATCACCACTACCACCTCGCCAGACGCAGGAAAGTTCTTCGTTACTGGAAACCAGGTGCGTTTCCTAGCGAAAAAACCTGGTAAATACGAGGCTACCTATACGGCGATAGATACCAACCAGAACCAGGCAAGTGCGCGGGTAAGTGTAGAAATAAAACCGGCAAATACCTCGGATAATTCCGCTCCCGAACCTCGGGTACTTACCGGGAGGGTTATTTCCGGGCAAAGTACCCGGATACCGGTGGAACTGACCAGTATTGACCCTGATGGAGATTCAGTATCTTTGGTGGGAATTGCCGATGCCCCCAAGATGGGAGTAGTTGATATCGGCTCTAGCTGGCTTAATTATCAGCCAACTGCCGGAAAAATCGGAACTGATACTTTCAGCTATATTGTGGAAGACCGCTTCGGTAAACAGGGGACGGCGCGGGTGCAAGTAGGGATTGCCCCCGCATCCACTTTGAACCAGAAACCCCAGGCAAATGCGGATAAGGTACGGGTAAGACCAAATCGCGCCCTCGCGGTGGCGGTGACCGCTAACGATACCGACCCGGACGGTGACGGGATTAGCCTGATTGCCAAATCGCTGCAAAGCGCCGGGCAAACCGTTAATGCTAAAGCCCGGGAGAACTCGGTGCTACTCACCACCCCGAAGAAAGCTGACTCCTATGGGATTCAATACTCCATCACCGATGGGCGAGGCGGGCAAGATACCTCCATAGCAACTGTGCAAGTAGACCCCTATGCGCCCTTGCAAGCCCCTGAAGCTGCCGATGATTTGGTTAGCGCGAAAGAAGGCGGACGAAAAGTTGGTGACCCTATCGAGGTGGATGTTCTCGCCAATGATATTGACCCTGACGGAGATGGAGCTGCCTTAACAGTTACTTGCGAACAGGAGGGAGTAAGCGTTAAGGGACAAAAACTGGTGATTCCTGCCCCCGCTAAACGGCAATTGGTGTTGTACAAGGTTACTGACCAGGATGGACTCAACTCCAATGCGGTGGTAAACGTGCCCGGGGTTTCCGAGCAAAAACCCTATATTGATCCCGATACCGTGCCCTTAAAAGCAGAATCTGGGCAGACATTAACCGTTGATTTAGCTTCCCATGTGATTACCCGGAAATCTCGTACTCCGCACGTTCACTCTGCGAAAGCCATCACCTTGGGTGCCGGGTTTGAGGGGGGAGTGAAAATGTCTGGAGATGATTCTTTCCAGGTAAAGATAAGTCCTGATTTCTTTGGTAAAACTACCCTGGTGATGCAGGTTAGTGACGGGCAAGCAAATGACTCTAGCGCACTTAGTGCCTCCCTGACTTTACCGATAAATGTGGCATCTACCAGCAACCATCCCCCAGTTTTTACCCCTACGCGCCTAGAAGTTGCCGCGGGTGAAGAAGCGATTACCGCAAATCTTGCGGATATGGTTAGTGATGAAGATGGAGATGACCCCGCAAAGATGAATTACCGACTCGGGGCTATTCCACCAGGGATTAAAGCCTCCTTAAAGGGACATATACTCTCGGTCGCGGCTGAAGTTGGTAAAGCTAAGGGGGATGCGGGCAGTATTGAAGTAACTGTAGAGGACGGCTCAGCTCCGACAACTGGGAAGATACCGGTAAGGGTGGTCAGCTCTACTAGAGCATTGATTCAACTTGCGGCGATTGATTTAGAGGGTGAATCTGGGAAAACCCTCAGTATTGATTTAAATCGTTACGCTACGAACCCGTATCCCGGACAGCCTTTGAAAACCGTTGGTTCACCCAGTGTAGTGCAAGGATTGGGGCAGATATCTGCAACGGGAACCAGTCTACAGGTAACCCCAGCTGCAACTTTCAAAGGAGACCTGGTGGTTTCCTACACCTTACAGGACGCGAGCGGGGATTCTGATCGTCAGGTTAGCGGTACAGCTACGATTAGGGTGGTTTCGGTACCTGATGCTCCCACGGCGGTAACTGCTACTGTTAGCGAATCAACCACGGTCAGTGTTAGCTGGACTCCTCCTGCCGCTAATGGCGCTCCCATAACTGGTTATACGGTTACCGATTCGGTTTCTGGGCGGAGCGTTAAATCTACTGGCACGATTACCGATTTCCCAGGTTTAGAGCCTGGAAAGTCGCATTCTTTCACCGTGGTTGCCACCAATCGAGTAGGGGACTCTAAGCCCTCGGAGGCGTCTGTAGCGGTTGAAGTGGAAATAACCCCCAGTGCTCCGACTAATCTTTCCGCTACCGCTACTGGTCCTAGAGCAGCAACTTTAAGTTGGGATTCTCCTGTCAGTAATGGAGGTTCTCCGATTGATCACTATATTGTTACGGTTTCGGGCGGCAGTCCGCAGCAAGTTAAAGATACTAAATTGACCGTTAAAGAGCTGGCTGGTGGTTCCCATACTTTCAGTGTGCAGGCGGTTAATACCAAGTCGGGGCCGGCGGCTACGAGTGAGTTTATAACCTTTGACGCTTTCAGCAAGGATACGGTAAAGGCTAAATTGGCGCGCGCAGGAGCGCGTGAAGCCTCGGTAGAAATGATCTATGCCGTCCCGGTCGGGGATAGCGGAGAATGTAAAGTAACTAAAGTGGCAGATATTAGCGTCACTGGCGGAATTTTCAGCTACCGTGATCCTCGGGCAAAAAATAACCTGAAAGTGGATTACAGCTGCGCCTTTACCCATAACAAACTGGTCACTGGTTCGGTTAGTGGTAATATGCCTGCTCAGAAAAATCCAGATATTGGTCAAATCAAAGAAAACAGCAAGAAAAGGTCTGAAACTGGCACGGAGATAGAAGTAACTGTAAATGGTCTAGACGTGTGGGACAGCAGCTATATTGAGCTAGAGGTTTCCGGGAAAGAATCGGCAGGAGCTACTCTTGCCTCCGACCAATACCAAACCCAGTTCAATGAGGGAAACGGTTGGACAATTACCCTTCAAAACTTAAAACCGGGAGAAACCTGGACTATCAGGGCTGAGTTGAAGCTAAAATCCGGGGGAACTTCCGTGGATTCGGAAAGGCTTGAGGTCTCGACCCTTAAACCAAAACCTACCCCTACCCCAAACCCCAGTACCTCGCCCTCGACATCTCCCAGTAATACACCGACTGCCGCCGTCTCCTACCTGCAAAATTGGTTGGATCTTACCCCTATGATTGTCGAATCTAAGCCAATATGGCCACACTTGACCCCGCTAATCGAACTCCCCGCAACTTTGACTAACGACACATTAACTAACCGACCCTATCTGCCCGCGCAAATAAATCTTTTCGTCGGCGGATATCATAAACCATTTACTAACCGTCTTGAAGTGCAGGAAAACCTGCCCCGATTATAGGAAGTGAAATCGCCATATGATTCTAAAACAGGCAGAAGCCGCAGAGTTTGCTACCCAGTTCGGGCAAATAGCCGAACACGTTGATTTGGCGATTCTAGGGAAAGGACACCAGGTTCGTCTGGTGCTCGCAGCTTTCCTAGCAGGCGGACATATCTTGCTAGAGGATGCGCCCGGAACTGGTAAAACTGCCCTAGCGCGCGCCCTCGCCGCTTCGGTGGCTGCTTCCCATAGCCGTATCCAATTCACCCCGGATATGCTCCCCACTGATATAACCGGGGTAACCGTATATGACCAGCAAACTAAGGAATGGGATTTCCATGCCGGACCGGTTTTTGCCAATATCGTCCTCGCGGACGAAATTAACCGTGCCAGCCCTAAAACCCAATCAGCCCTGCTAGAAGTAATGGAAGAACATCAAGTCAGTGTAGATGGAGTGATTCACCCAGTTGAGTCCCCATTCTTGGTAATTGCCACCCAAAACCCGGTAGAGCAAGCCGGAACCTATAAACTACCCGAGGCGCAGCTCGATCGCTTCCTAATCAAAGTTTCCCTAGGGTATCCCGATAAAGAAGCTACTATCAAAATACTCTCTGGAGCTAGCCAACCAGATTTATCCAAGAATCTAAAAGCAGTGGTTAAAGCGGAAGAAATCATATCCCTGGGGCAAATGGGGCTGCGCAACTATGTAGATGAGCAGATTATCCGCTATGTTCAGCAACTTGCGGAAGCAACCCGCCTAGACGAAGCTGTCAATCTGGGGGTTTCTACCCGCGCAGCAATCGGGATGATGCGGCTGGCGAAAGTGTGGGCTGCCTCCCAAGGGCGTCACTATGTATTACCAGATGACATAAAAACCTTGGCTGTTCCAGTTTGGGCGCACCGAATAATTATGGATGCAGATGCTTTATTCGAGGGAGCAACCGCGCAAAGCGTAGTTGAACGTGCCCTAGGTGAGGTACCTCCACCGGTAGATTCGCAGGCCTAAAATAATGAAAGTTCCCCTGGACACTACTACCGCGCTAAAAAATGCGGTGAAAAGTGGAAATAAGGCATGGAATAGGGTGCGCTCACGTAGCTACCTGGCTGCGGTGCGCAAAGTTCCGCTGACCGGTTTAGGGTGGCTAGTATTCCTGGGGGGAGTAGTAAGCCTACCTGCCTATCTGTTATGGGATTGGGCAGAGGCAGCGGCAATAATGTTTGGGGCTCTGGGAGCCCTAGGGTTGGCGATATTACAAACCTGGGGAGGGGCAGATTTGTCTTTACAGGTAAAAGTAGAGCAAGACCGCTTAAGAAAAGGACAAGAGCTAATAGGTAGGGTGATTGCGAAAAATGACGGTCGCCGTTCGCTACGTGCCCTAACTATCGAGTTGCCGCTGGGAGATGAAGAGGTCGATATCCCTCTGCCAACCCTGAGGGCGGGCAAGAGTTTTACCCGCAGCTTCCAGTTACAAACTAAACGGCGAGAAAAAATTCTGGTTGGCCCTGCTAGGACGGTACGGCAAGATGTTTTAGGGCTGATTCGGCGGGTTCGTACCTGGGAGCAGCACCATGAAGTGTACGTGTATCCCAACTTCACCTCGGCTTTAGGTACTTTGAGTGGCTATACCCGAGATATGGAGGGGGTGGCCTCCTCGGTAATAACCAGTTCGGATGCGGTATTCCATGCGCTGCGCCCCTATGAAAGTGGGGATGATCGCCGCCATATTCACTGGAAAATGACCGCTCATACCGGTGAACTAATGCTGCGTCAATATCTAGAGACTAGACGCTCCCATCATTTAATTGTTTTAGATTTAAACCCGAAAGACTATCAACAAGACGATTTTGAGCTGGCGGTTGAAGCCGCAGCCTCACTGGCGGTCTCATCGCTCTCAAATGGACAACCCCTAACTCTTTATGCTGGTAAAAGCGTGATAAGGGCGGCAACTTCCGGGGCAGCGCTAGATTTTCTAACTGAAGTTCAGATGCAAGAAAATGAGCAAGAGTTTTCCCAAATGGTTCGTTGGGCACTGGCACATGAAGCTCAATCTTCGGTGTGTTCGCTGATTTGCGGACCTGGAATCTCTATGCGCCGCCTGCAACAAATCTGTTTACTTCCCTCAGTAGATATGGCAACAACCGGTATTCGTGCAGACGATGGGGCTGCCTTGAGTAGAAGGGGAGCGAGCTCTCGCCGACTGCTAAACATCGGAGAACTCTCCCAGCTGCCGCGCGCCCTAAACGGGGTGATGAGCCTGTGAAGAGAAGTGTTTCAGCTTTCAGCTCTCTCGTGCTTTTTATCGTTCCCTGCTATCTGTTCTCCCTGCCTTTCCTGGGCTTTACCGGAACCATAGCGGCAAGCGGCGGGGTGATCCTGGGCTGCGGAGTTTCTGTGATCAGTCGCCGTTGGCATTTAGGGATAATCTCCACTATCACCCTAATCCTGGGGGTGTTCTTGGCTTTTGGCTCCACTTTGGCTGCCACTGACCCACAAAGACGTAAGTTTTACCCCACATTATCCGGTTTGGAAGTACTGGTCACCTCTACCGTCACAAGTTGGCGAGATTCCTTAACTGCGTCCCTGCCGCTAACTCCGGCGGGCGGAACGGCAGTACTCCCCTTTATGACCTGCCTCTTAACCGCATTTTTAGCGGGATTAGCCGCTATGTCACTCAGGCCTTGGCTAGCTCTGCTGCCTGCCACTACGGCGCTTGTAGTGGCAATCGCCTGGGGTGGGATTCTAGTACCTGGCGCGCCCTGGGCAGGGGGAGCCTACTTCCTCTTTGCGCTGCTATGGTGCGCCCTAGTGACCACTTCTGCCAGCAAAGCGCGTTCTCGCCGGGTTCAGCTAGCGGGGGTTAGCAAGAAAAATACTATTACCCGCCCGCTAGTGATTATTTCTCTTACCCTATCGGTCTGCCTGGTAGCGGGAGCTTTGGCTGGGGTAAGCGAACGTGGAAACCGCGAAGTGTTGCGCAGCCACGTCCTCCCGCCGGTAGACCTGGAAGATTTCATTTCCCCGCTAGCTTCCTTTAGGCATCTTTCCCGTGACTGGAAAGACAAAACCATTGCCGAAGTGAAGAACTATCCGGCGGGAAGTCGAATGCGTTTTGCCACCATGAACGCTTATGACGGTACGGTTTTCAAAATTGATCCCAACTTAAACGCCCAATTTGTTCAGGTAGATTCAGTTTTAGATAAAGAGGTAACGCCTGGAGCAAACGCCCAGGTCAAATTGGTTAATTATGATCAACCCTGGGTTCCGCTGCTGGGGAATGCGAGTTCTATAACAGTCAATGGGCAAAGCAAACCGGTTATTTATTATTCACAGTCGCTACGCTCTGCTTTCGCAGCTTCTAATCCAGCCGGTATGTCTTATCGTCTCAGGTTTTCGCGCGACCTTAACCCCAGTGATGCTCGGATTTCCGGTCTGGAATTTGACACTATTACACAAGGAAAGGACGAAGCGGTTCCTACCGAAGTAATTGAGCTAAACAACCAGCTAACCGCGAGGGCGACCACTCCTTTACAAAAGGTGCGCAACGTGGAGTCTTACCTTTCGGGGCAAGGATTCTATTCTGACGGCTCCGATGGGCTGTCTAGACCAGGGCACCGCGCCTCCCGCATGGCGCAGTTCTTCCAAGGGCAGCAACTAATCGGTGACGATGAACAATACGCGGTAGCAATGGCACTAATGGTGAGGTCTTTCGGGGCTCCGGCGCGGGTGGTGCTCGGAGCCTACCCGGCAGATAAAAAAGCCGGTGGAAACCTAGAACTCAAAGGGGATAACGTTCATGCCTGGGTGGAAGTGAAGTTTAAGGAGGTGGGGTGGATAACGTTCGACCCCACACCTCCTAGGGAGCGAGTTCCCCGCACCGACCAGCCGCAACCAAAATCAGTTCCCAAGCCGCAGGTGTTACAGCCCCCGCCTCCGCCGGCCACCCCGCCGGTGTTGCCTCACGTGGAAAAACAGGCGCACGCCGATAACCCCTCTACTGGTATGCAGATATTAGAGGCGCTGGTACAAGTCGCAAAATATGGTTCCTGGCTGTTACTGCTGCTGTCCCCAATCCTGGCAGTTTTAATAGCTAAATGGTATCGCGCCCATCGGCGTCGAAAAGCTAAAGAACCTGCTAGACGGCTTAAAGGAGCATGGGAAGAAATAATTGACCGCTTCCGCGATAGGGGAATCCGTCTCCCAGCGGGGACTACCCGACAAGAAGCCGCCTGGATAATAGACACCTATTTAGGGGCAATGAATAAAGAGAAACCGCAGTCGGGTGCGCGGGAGTTAGCGGGGATTGCTGACTTTTTGGATTATGGACCCGATCAGGCAGAAGGACTTGACCCAGATTGGGCATGGAAATTGGTTAAACAGCTAACCGTCAGCTGGAAAGCGGCAGCTGGAAAAGGGAAAGCACTGGTGGCGGCGATTCGCCCGTCCTCGCTCTATAACCGGTTTATACGCGGTCACCTGGGTAAGAAACTGGCAAACGCCCCCGTAATAGGACGAGTGTTTACTCCCCGCAAAGAAATCTATCTACCTAGCCTCTCCCTGGGATTAACCCAGCAGGAATACCGGCAGCTACGTACGCCTCTTGCTCCCTCCACCGGTCAAACCGAGGTGGTTTCTGCTAAATCCAACACCGTTTTTACGGAAGCCACCCGGCTTTCAAAAGTAGGGTTACCTGAGGTGGGGATAGATTTTAGTGATAGCACTAGCCTAGCTATCTCGCCCAAGCTAACTGGGGGAGAGGGCGTAGAGGACGAGACTCACCTGGCAGCAGTACAGACCTTTGAAATAGGAAATACCCTAGACTTTACCCGCCGGGTGCAGGAAGTTAGCAGCGGGGAGGAAACCATTTTCAAGAAAGGGGATAATCATGAACCAAACTCCCCCTAGTATTCCCGGATTTACTATGCAGTCCCTGCTGGGCAGAGGGGGATTCGCTGATGTTTACCTGTATCGACAAAAGCGCCCCGAACGCAAAGTTGCTATCAAAGTGCTGCGGGAACTTGGAAGCCGAGAAGGCAGACAAGTTTTTGCAACCGAAGCCGACTCTTTGGCGCTAACCAGCGCCCATCCGGCAATCCTCTCCCTCTATCAAACCGGTAAACTTCCTGATGGACGCCCTTATCTGGTGTTGCAATACTGTCCGGTAGCAAATCTTTCGCAAAGGGTTCGCAGATACCCGCTGTCAGCGGAACAAGCCCTAGACACCACGATTCGCTTGGCAGGTGCTTTAGAAACGGTACATCGAGCCGGTTTGGTACATCGTGATATTAAACCGGCGAATGTACTAATTTCTGAATTCTCAACCCCGGTTTTATCAGATTTTGGCTTAGCTCTGCCTTTAGGTAAACCGGTACTTCACCGCGATGTTTTAGGACTGTCAGTACCTTGGGCGCCGCCGGAACAACATGACGAGAACTCTTGTGCCGCTGCCGCTACCGATATTTATTCTTTAGCTGCAACTATGCATTCGCTTTTGACCGGTCGCAGTCCCTTTGAGATACCCGGAGAAGATAACTCTGCCAATGCGCTCACGCGGCGGATTTTGAGCCTTCCTCCTCGGCTAGATGCTCCGCAACTGGTTTCTCCGATTCGTGAAATATTGGCTTGGGCGCTGGAAAAAGACCCCGGGCAGCGACCTAAGAGCGCCGCCGATTTAGGTCAGGCGCTTCAAGATGCCCAGCATCGCCTAAATCTTCCACCTACCAGTATGGATATTGCTAGCGCTAATCCTACTTTGGCGCAGGTCAGTACCGATGCAGATGCTACCCGCTTGAAAGGTAGTGGATTCGGTTTTCAAGAAACGGCAGGGTCAGCTGGTTCGGGTTATCAAGACAGTCCTCTAATCGTGGGGAGCGGTTCTTCTTTGGCGCTGTCTCGTTCGCTAGTGGGTGCTCCTAAAACAAGTTGGCGCCGAATCGTCCTGGCAATAATTGCTGGCTTTGTACTGGTGACCGGGACCGGAGCCGGGGTGGCATACTATCTGAAATCCGGGACTACTTCAGTCAAAAATACCAACAGTTCAAGTGCCCCGTTGATTACCGCGTCGCCCGAGGACGGAATTGTTGAGGAAGTGCCTCCAGTGAGCGACCTAACGGCAAAGGCGGGAAATGATGGGCAAACAGTTTTGAGTTGGAAACCTGGGAAAGGCGACACTCCTGCCTCCTACCAGGTGCAAGAGAGCGTAGATGGAAAAAATACCGGTAACTATAATGTTTCGGAAGCAAAAATCGCGTTGAAAGCCAAGAATGGGAAATGGTGTGTAAAGGTATTCGCGGTTAGCTTAGATGGAAAAAGCTCACCTGGGGTAGACTGGTGTCAATAGGCAAGAGCAAAGCTGCCCCTTGGTTATGGAGGAAAAGATATGGATAACAACCCTTACCAGTACTACCCAAACCAGTCAGGTAACGCTAATGCCGGTTATGTTCCGCCCAGCGGTATCTATGGGATGCCCGAGGCGGCTTCTTCAGGGCAAATGCCAATGAATCCTAACCCCTATGGGCAGCAGTTTAGTTCCGGTTATGCAAATCCCTACGACCAGCAACCGGCTGCTCCGGAGTATCCCGGATATTCTCCGCAAGGAATGACCGGTTACCAGCAACCGGCGCTTGAATCGCAGCCCCCCTATCAACAGCCAGAATTTAATCCCCCGGCTTCCTATCAGCAACCAGCAGACTATGGGCAAGCTCAATATGGGGTTGAGCAGCAAAGCCGTCCTAGTTTTAACTACACGGTTACCTCGGGGCAAGGGCAGTCCATGATTTTAGATAATGCGATTGTGGTCGGTCGCCGTCCCGAGGTCGCAACCTCGTCCTATCCGCAGGCACAAGCTATGACGGTTCCCAGCCCGGCAAAACAGATTTCTCGTAGCCACTGTTTGCTTTATATTGATGGGGGTGGAAACCCCTCTCTGAAAGATTTAGAGTCGGTAAACGGTACCCGTTTGCGTCGCGGCGGGCAAACTCATGCGATTGATCCTGCCTGTCCGATAGTGCTGCAACCAGGCGATATTGTAGATGTTGGAGAGGGACAATATCTGTCGATTGGGACTGCTACCGCCGGATACTAAAATCCGAAATAGTGCTCTATGCGCTAACTCCTGTTTATCCCGTTCAGGGAAGCTGCTAGTGCCTTGTTGGTCATTATCTTTCGATATGCTTCCCGATGATACTGCCCTCTGGTAGCGGCAATAGGCGGAGGAGTGAACGCTGTTACTACTGGGGTTCAGGGGAAAAATGCCTGAACCCCAGGCTCTGGTAAGCCTAGGGTTCAAGAAAGCTGGGTACCCCCTTTAGAAACTAATCAATTCCTAGGGCTTTGCGTGCCTTTGCGCGGGCATCTCCGCCATCAAGTGCCGTCAGTATTTCGTGGGCGGCATTTTCGCACTGTTCTTTGGTTACTTGCTCTAGCTGGGCACCCACCCCCGGAATGGCGGAAGCAGCCATAGATAGGGAAGTGACCCCCATACCGATTAGGACACAGGCTAAAATCGGGTCAGCCGCTGCCTCCCCGCATACTCCTACCGGTTTTCCAAGTCGCTGTCCCGCTTTAGCAACCCGGGAAATCAGGGTTAAAACTGCTGGTTGCCAGGGATCAGTGTAGGTTGCCAGGTTAGCGTTCATTCTGTCGGCGGCCATCACGTATTGGGTGAGGTCGTTAGTGCCAATCGAGACGAAATCAACTTCCGCTAGGAACTGGTCAATCATGATTGCAACTGCCGGAACTTCTACCATAATTCCGGCAGTTAGATTCCGTTCTCTAATCAGTTTCGCTACCCATTTCGCTTCGGTAAGGGTGGAAACCATAGGAACCATTACCCAATTTTTTCCTTCGTGTTCCTGGGCGGCTTGGGAGATTGCGTCTAATTGGCGGGTGAAAAGCTCCTGGTCAATGCCGGTGGTTCTCAGGCCCCTTACCCCCAGTGCCGGATTGGGTTCTGCATCTAGAGTTGCCCAAGAAATTGGTTTGTCCGAACCGGCATCTAGGGTGCGAGTAACCACTTTTTTATCCGGGAAAGCTGAAAATACTTGCGAATAAATATCGGCTTGTTGGCTGGTAGTGGGCTCTTTAGCTGAATCGAGGAAACAGAGCTCGGTGCGGAAAAGTCCCACTCCCTGTGCATATCCCGCAGCGGCTTTCTTCGCGCCCTCTCCGTCCTGTACGTTAGCCAGTAATTCGACCGCTTCGCCACTGGCGAGACGGGCAGGGCCTGACCAGTTTCGGATAGCTTCCCGAGCGCTCAAATCGGCTTCAACTTTGGGTCTAGCCACCTGCGGGGTTATTCCGGTGGAGATGCTTCCCAAAGAGGCATCGATGAATACTGATTCTCCTTGCGGGATTTCATGTAGCTGACGCGCTGCAACTATGCAGGGGATTCCCAGTTGGCGAGCAATGATAGAGGTATGGGAGGTCGGACCGCCCTGTTCAGTTACTAAAGCTAGGATTTCTTCCGGGTTTAATCCGGCGGTGTCTGCGGGGGCTAAATCATCAGCAAATAGCACAGATGGCTCGCTTAGTCGGGGTAGTCCCGGTTCGGGCTCTCCTAAAAGTTCAGCGACAACCCGCTGGCAAAGGTCATTGAGGTCGGTGGTGCGTTCTGCCATTAACCCGCCGGCTTTCTCGAACATTCCACAAAACATTTCGGTGGTGGTGACTACGGCGACCGGGGCGGGAGTCCCTTTTTTAATCGCGCCGACTACCATTTTCTTGAATCCGGGGTCGCGAGAAAGCTCTGCCTGGGCGGCAAGTACATCCGAGGCGCTACCTACGGTTTCCTTGGAGCGTTCGCGTAGTCGCGAGGAGACGGTTTCGGCGGCTTGGGTGTAGCGCTGAATCTCGTCTTCGCGTTTGTCTAGAGAAATGATTGTGGAATCTAGTTTGGGGATTTCAAAACGGCTAACCCAGGCGACTGGCCCATAGGCGAGACCATTTACTACCGGTGTTCCATAAATCGTGTTTTCTGTAGACATTTGTCCTCCTCGCTGAGGTTGGTTCAATTGAAATAAGTCTTTCATGATTGAGTTATTTTTTCAAGAAAGCTCGCAGCTAAACCATAATAAACCACAAAAAGAAGGACAAAAACCCACAAAAACCGGAAATAAACCCACTAATATCTCTTGTTTTTGCTTGGGGTGTTGTTTAGAATGTTTATGTTGTTTCCGTTTTTGGAATATCTTTTTGGCGTTAAGGGGAGGGCGAAGATGCCGGTTCACAGCGGAGGGCGGCGCTTACAGATTGAACAAACGCTAGCGCAATTTGGGCAAGTGTCTATGCGGGATCTGGCTAATCGTTTTGAAGTATCGGACGAAACCATTCGCCGCGACCTCGATATTCTAGCTGAGCAAGGCAAAGCTAAACGGGTTTACGGGGGAGCGGTTACAACTCGCGAGATTGCCGAATCCCAATTGGCAGAACGAATGAAAATCAACAGCGAGCAAAAGCAGCAAATCGCTCAGCGCGCCCTCAGCTATATTCCCGAGGGCGCATTTACGGTTTTCATAGATGCCGGCTCTTCGACCGCCTATTTTGCTAAGCTCCTGCCAGATCGCGCAGATTTGCTGGTAGTAACCAACTCTGCGGCAATCGCGTCCGCAATAGGAGCGACCACTCGTAACCTGAAAATACATTTGATTGGGGGGATGTTGCGTGAGTCCACCCTGGCAACCGTAGGGGCGCTAGCCGTGCAGTCCGTGCGCGCGATTCACCCCGATTTAACCATTCTCGGCACCAACGGAATGGATCCTCTGGATGGATATACCACTGCCGACCTTGAAGAAGCCGCGATAAAACGGGCAATGGTGCAAAGCAGTAATCGCTGCCTGATGCTAGCGGACTCCGATAAATATGGATATACCGCTACCGTTCAATTCGCTAGTCCCGAGGAAATCGAAATCCTGATTTCCGATAAACGCCTAAAGGAAATCGCCGGTAAAGACTTGGAAAAACTAGCGAAGAAAGTGTTTTTGGCATGATTATTACCCTGAGTGCAAACTCTAGTTTGGATAAAACCTTAAACCTGGCGCAGACCCTAGTGCCGGGGAATGTTCATCGCATCACCTCGACCCACACTGACGTGGGAGGTAAAGGAATAAATGTGGCACGGGTAGCTCAAGAGGCTTTGGCTGCGGTTCGCTGCGTATTGCCCGCCTGCCCTCAAGACCCGATTCTAGGGCTTTTAGACCAGGTAAAACTGCCGTATGTGAGCACCGATATTTCCGAAGCGGTGCGTACTAACCTCACAATCATTGATGGCAGGGGGCAAACCACCAAAATAAATGAACCGGGGCCAACTCTTACCCTCGGGCAGCAAAAATCGCTGCTGAGGGCATTTACAGAACAGGCGAGAGATTTAGAGGACGGAGACTGGGTGGTACTTGCCGGGTCTTTACCGCCAGGCTTGCCGGATGATTTTTACCTCACCTGTCTAAGGGAAATGGAAACTTGCCCTGGACGGTTCGCGCTCGATACCTCTGGGAGCCCCTTGCGCGCCCTCGGGAAAGCCCTGGGAACCGTAAGGGTAGATTTGATGAAACCGAACTCTTTTGAACTTGCTGAGCTGCTGGGAGGCAACGGAGCTGAACTGGAAAACGCTGCCGCCAGCGGTGATTTATTGCCGGTGGCACGAAAAGCTAAACAGCTTAGTGAACGCGGGGTAGGGGCAGTGCTCGCAACCTTGGGTAAAGCCGGAGCCATCCTAATTACCAGCGAGGGCGCGTGGCATGGAAGTAGTCCCGATGTCCCGGTACGTTCAACAGTTGGAGCCGGCGATTCGGCTCTAGCGGGCTATATCTTGGCGCAAATGGCAGGGCGACCCCCCGAAGAATGCTTAGCTAGGGCTTTAGCCTACGGGGCTGCTGCCTGCACCAAAGAAGGAACGCAGCCACCTCGGCCAGAAGAAATTCATCCCGAACAAGTCACGATAACCAAACTAAGCCTATAAACGCTTACCCCATTTAAGGAGAATCATGGAAGAGCAAAAGTTGATAATTCCGCAGCTAGTTAGCTTAGATGAACCGCTGGGGACAGAAAAAAACCAGGTGATAACCGCGCTCGCCGCAAAAATTGCTGCCAGTGGGCGCGCCACTAAAGCAGGTTTGATTAATGACCTGATGGTCAGGGAAGCTCAATCTGTCACCGGTATGCCCGGTGGAATCGCGATTCCACACTGCCGCTCAGAGGCGGTAACAGTTGGCTCGCTTGCGTTTGCCCGGCTTAAAGAACCAGTAGATTTTGGGGCTAAGGACGGACCGGCAGATTTAGTTTTCATGATTGCCGCTGCTGAGGGGCAAGGACAAGCTCATTTGAAACTGCTGCAAAAACTGGCACGCAAACTGGTAGATAAGGATTTCTTAGCTGGTTTGCGCTCTGTCGAATCTGGCCAACAGGCAGCGCAAATCATTATGGAGGTAGTGTCTCCGCCCGCTGCCCCCGCCGCTGCGGCGGGCGCTGTCACCAAGGCGTCCCCAACTACTAAAGATGCGTCGGCTATGCCGGAATCAAAATCGCCTATTACTTCCAAAGCGGCAAGTGCGGAAAAAACGGACAAAAAAGATGAAAGAGACTCTCCTGACCAGGAAAAATATCTGGTAGCAGTTACTTCTTGCCCCACCGGGATTGCCCACACCTATATGGCGGCAGACTCCCTGATTAACAAAGGTAAAGAACTGGGGATTCCGGTATATGTAGAGGCGCAAGGATCGGGGCATATTGACCGCCTAGATTCCGCCCTAATTGCCGCAGCTGCCGGGGTGATTTTTGCCCATGACGTGAGTATACAGATGCCGGAGCGATTCGAGCATCTGCCGGTTGTTGATGTGGGAGTTAAAGCCGCAATCAACAATCCTGGCAAACTAATTAGCGAAGTAATGGCAAAAAAGAAAGACCCAAATGCTAGGTCAAAGCCTGTCGCGCAACCCGCAGAACCAGCGAAAACCTTGAACTGGGGACAGCGAATCCAAAAAGCGGTAATGGCAGGGGTGTCATATATGATTCCCTTCGTGGCGGCCGGAGGGTTACTGATTGCACTCGGTTTCCTAATTGGCGGTTATGACGTTGCGGGACTGGCCCAAGATATTTCTCTGAACTTCTCCCTGTGGAATTTACCCTCGAACGGGCCATTCGAGGGTAATATAATCACTTCCCGTGCCGGATTCCCGCTGTACCTGGGAGCATTGCTTACCTACCTGGGGCAAACCGGAATGAGTTTCCTGGTGCCAGCCCTATCAGGTTACATAGCTTTCGGATTAGCGGGACGACCCGGAATTGCCCCTGGCTTTATTGGGGGAGCAATCTCGGTAGCGCTAGGAGCTGGATTTATCGGAGGGCTGGTGACTGGGATTATCGCCGGTCTTATCGCCAACTGGCTATCTACCCTAAAATGCCCGCGTTGGTTAGCCGGTTTAATGCCGGTAGCAATCGTACCTCTGGTAGCTTCCTTACTGATGGGACTGTTAATGCTATTACTGCTGGGACGCCCACTGGCGGCTTTAATGAGCGCGCTGCAAAAATGGTTGAACTCTATGGGGGGTTCTTCTGCGATTTTGCTGGGTATCGTTATCGGATTGATGATGTGCTTCGATTTGGGCGGTCCGGTAAACAAAGCAGCCTACCTGGTGGGTACGGCGGGATTATCCCAAGCCACTGGCGGTGCTTATGAATTTATGGCAGCAGTAATGCTAAGCGGCATGGTTCCACCGTTGGCGCTGGCGCTTTCGTCCACGCTGCGTCCTAAACTTTATTCCCCTGCGGAACAGCAAAATGGTAAAGCAGCTTGGCTATTAGGTTTATCTTTTATTTCTGAGGGCGCGATTCCTTTTGCTGCCGCCGACCCCTTGCGGGTAATCCCCTCAATGATGGCGGGAGGAGCGGTCACCGGCGCATTGTCAATGCTTTTAGGGGTGCAGTGCCGAGCTCCGCATGGCGGAATCTTCGTCCTTTTCGCCTACGACAACATTATTGGGGCGCTACTTGCGCTGGTAATGGGAGTAATCGTGGCTGCTATCGGGGTAACTTTTGCAAAGATGATGCGCAAAAACCCCAGCAAAAAGTCAAGAGTTTAGTATAGTGAAAAAGGTTTGAAGAAAGGTAGAAACAAAATGGCTTCCAAAACTGTAAAAGTTGGATCTTCGGTAGGTTTACATGCACGCCCCGCGGCTATTGTTGCGGAAAAGGCTGGCGAATTTGATGAGGAAATCACTTTAGCCACTGCCGAAGAAGGCCCCATTGACGCATCATCGATGATGCTGATTATGACGCTCGGTGCCGAATGTGGTTGCGAGGTCACTGTAGAAAGCGAAAACGAACAGGCAGTAACAGTTATTGCGGAACTGATTGAAAAAGACCTAGATTCCGAGTAGCACCGATAACCGGTTTTTCTAGCAGGGTATTTTCACCCGGCGCTAGCTGACCTAGCGGGGGATTAAATACTTGGTGCGCCGCGCGATACCCTAGAGGAACATTATCCGTAATAGGCAAGGAGCACTTATGCATCCTAAAACCGCGTTCATTGTTGTCTCGCAATCGCAGACCCTGGCACGAGGGGTGTGTGAAGTGGTTTCCTCCCTAGCACCCGAGGTGCTTATTGAACCGTGCGGCTGTCACGACGAGGGGTTGGGCACTGCCACCGAGATTATTAGCGCGCAGGTTTCGGTGATAATGGAAAAGCTCAGCGAGCAAGACTCAATTGTGCTAATGGCTGATTTCGGTGCAGCTCGCCTGGCTTGTCAGCAGGTTATCACCGATTTAGGGATGCGGGTGCTGCGATTAGGGCGCGGTCCGATAGTGGAAGGAACCATGGCAGGGGCAGTAGCCGCCTCCCAAGGGGCTGGACTGGCGGAAATCTTACGGGCAATTAGTGCCGCTTCGCAGTTTTTCCCCGAAGAGGACGCAGCTGATATTTTGCCTCCACCACCGGCTCTAGATCCCTTAGCACCCCGTACGGTGCTTTATAGCGGTGAGCATCCTCTATCTGCTCGCCCCGCAGCGCGGCTAGCTAGAATAGCGACCGGTTTCGATGCCCAAGTAACCCTAAATGGGGTGCAAGCAGGCAGCGTCCTCGCCCTCATGGGGTTAAAAATAAACCCCGGAGACGAGGTGACTATTGTCGCTACCGGATCCCAGTCGCGCAACGCCCTAGACGCGGTTGAAGCAGAGCTAACTGGGCAAACTGCGTCCTCAGCTAAAGAATCTTCCCAGGCGGTGCAGCCAGGAGAGGTTCACTCTTTACCGGTTTCCCCGGATAGATAAAATCTGTTTAGAGTGGGGCGAAAATAAACTGAAAGGAACAAGAATGGGCGAAGAAAAGCTGGATCCCAATAAGGAATACACCCTGATTTTGGTGAAGCCGGACGGGTATCATCGCGGACTTACCGGCAAAATCCTAGCGCGAATCGAGCAAAAAGGATACGCCATTGCCGCGTTGCGGGTGCTGCAAGCCTCGACCGATGAGCTACATGGTCATTATGAAGAGCATCGCGACAAACACTTCTTTGAATCCATGGTTGATTTCATGCGAAGCGGAAAAATCGTTGCCGCTGTTATCGAGGGGACTCGGGTAGTCGAAGGGGTGCGTTCCCTGGTGGGTTCCACTAACCCCACCGAGGCAGCGCCGGGAACTATCCGCGGCGACTTCGGTCGTGACTATGACAGTGGACATATCCAAAATCTAGTTCACGCCGCAGATTCTGCCAGTTCTGCTGCCCGCGAGATCAAAATTTGGTTTCCGGAGCTCTCCTAAAGGAGCAGAAAATAAATGTATGTAAAGTCGCTGACGCTGCGCGGATTTAAATCCTTTGCCAGCGCCACCACTTTGCAGTTCACTCCGGGAATTATCTGCGTAGTAGGTCCCAACGGTTCCGGTAAATCCAATATTGTCGATGCCCTAGCCTGGGTGATGGGCGAGCAAGGTGCCAAGAACCTCCGGGGCGGGCAAATGTCAGACGTTATATTTGCTGGAACCACCTCCCGCAGCTCGCTCGGACGGGCAGAAGTTGCGCTCACCATTGATAATACCAATGGGGAATTGCCGATTGACTATAGCGAGGTTACGATTTCGCGTACCCTGTTTCGTCAGGGCGGCTCCGAATATGCCATTAACGGTACTCCCTGTCGGCTGCTAGATATCCAAGAGCTACTGTCTGATACCGGTATGGGACGCAATATGCACGTGATTATCGGGCAGGGCAAACTTGACCAGGTGCTCTCTGCTGATCCCTTAGCGCGGCGCGCCCTAATCGAAGAAGCCGCCGGGGTGCTAAAACATCAACGCCGAAAAGAACGGGCGCTGCGCAAACTTGATGGACTAGAAGAAAAACTCTCTCGACTGTCAGATTTAACTAAAGAAATTCAGCGCCAACTCGGTCCTTTAGCCCGGCAAGCCAAAACCGCACGCCGCGCCGCAGTGCTACAAGCCCAAGTGCGGGATGCGGGATGCCGGATTCTAGCTGATGACCTCCAACAGCTGCGCGTCAAACTGTCTCGCTACCAGGAAAGCGGAAAATCCCAAGAGACAAAACGCGAAGAATTACACACTAAACTAGCTGCCCAGCAAGAAAAACTGCAACAGTTAAATGCAGATGCTACCCAAAGCGATTTGGCGGGGCGAGCCGGAAACCTGTGGCAACAGCTGACCACTATCACCGAACGTTTGCGGGCTTTGGAGGCACTAGCGAATGAACGGGCTGCTTCCCTGGCGAAACCCGAACCCGAGCCTACCGGTCCTAGTGTTGAGCAGCGACAAGCCCATTTGGCGCGTCTACAAAGCGATTTAGCAGCTCATGATGAGGACGCTTTGGCGCATCGTAAACAACTAGATGCGGCCGAGGTAGCACGCGAAGAAACTACTCGTAAAGTCAAGGAACTAAATCGCCTTTACCAGCAACTACGTGAGGAAGTTCAACAGAAAACCAATAAAGCTGCCCGCTTGGAGCGAGATTTAGAGACCGCCAAGGCTCACCTAGAAGCAGCCCGCTCGCGAACGCAAAGGGCGCAAGACTCGGTAGCAGCGGCTACGGAAAAACTAGCTGCGGCGCGTGCCCAACAGACAGCTCACCGCGAAGAAACGGTGACAGAAAGCACCGATGCTGCCAGTAGGTACCGCGAGTTGTCCCAGAAAGAAAACGAGGTACGTTCCCAACTAGAAAAAGCGCGTGACTGTCTGCGCGAAAGCGAAGCTAAAGTGGTGGCTGCCGGAGAAAGCGAAGCTAGCCTGGGACAGGTTTTGGCGACTTGTTCAAACCAAGCCCAAGAGGCTTTTTCTCAGGCAGCCCAGTCTCTAGGACAGTTAGCTTCCCTGATTAGTGTGCCTGATTGTTGGGAGCAAGCAGTCGCCGCGTTGCTAGGACAAGCTGGAGTCGCCCTCGCTATAGAAGATTCCCAGTTAGAGGCGGGTTTACAAGCGGTCAAAGGCGCGAAGGGACAAGTTAGCTGGGTGGTAAGTAGGGGAGAATCTGGTTCAGCTATTCCCGTATCTGAGACCAATGAACAATCTAAGTCAGGCGAAATCGCTGCTACAGAGGTTATTTCCGCGCCTCAACAGTTACATTCGGCGCTAAAACAATTGCTAGATTCGTGCTATTTAGCTACCGATTTAGGGGCAGCAAAAAGAATAATCGAGGAAATTCCCTCGGCGCGAGTAGGGCTGCCCGATGGCACTATTATCGGTAAATATGCCGGTTTTACCGGCAGTGGCAGCGTAAATCAGATTGAGGTTGAACGGCGATTGCGCCTAGCGCGCGAGGCACTCGCCAAGGCGGAAAAAGACAAAGAACACGCCGATAATCAGGTTAAACAGCTAAATAAGGAACTATCGCAAGCATCGTCAGATTGCGCACAGGCACTGAAAAGTCTGCGAGCTGCCGATGCCCAGGCAGCTGCCCAAGCCCAACAGCGGGCGCTACGGGAAGCCGCAGTCAGGGGAGCGGAAGAGGAAGAAAAACGTGCCCAAACAGAACTGGCACAGGCAAACACCAGTTTTGACGCTTGCAGCGAAAAAGTCCAGCAGGCTGAAAAAGCGCTAAACGATTTTGGAGCGCCTGAAGATTCAGCACCTCTACAAGACCTTGAACAGCAACTAGAGACCGCTCGGGCAGCCGATTTGGCTGCCCGAGAAAAAGCAGCACAGGCACATTTAAAGCTGTCCGCCACCACCCAACTTACCAATAGTTTACGCGAGCGTTTCCAAGGGGAAGTTAAAGCTTTGGAACGTTTCCAGCTGCGCCTGGCGGCTCGCAGCCAGCGCGAAATTGAGCGTGCCACTAAATCGAAGCGAATGAAACAAGCGTCTTATTGGTGTCAAGAGTTCGCTGACCGGGCAGCGCAGGTAGCCCAGGTAGCTAAAAACTGGCGAGATAGTGCCGATGCTGCCCGCCTAGCATCCTCTAATGCGGCTAATGAAGTCCGTAAAGAGATTGACGGCTTGAACAGGGAACTAGCAGAGCTAAATGATTTAAGCCGCCGCGATGAAGTGGCAGCAGCAGAATATAGGGTACGCTCCGAACAGCTAACTGAGCAAGCCCGAGAGCGTTATGCACTTTCCCCGGAAGAATTAATATCCTCATTTGGGCCGCAACAATTGGTACCTACCCCGGATTTGCTCGCTAGGAGAGCCGAAAATGAAGCTGAGGATACCCAGGTATCCTCAAACCAAGAACTTGACGCTAACGCTTTACCGGAAAATAGCTCGCAAGCCGGCGGTGATACTGAAGTTAGAACTGATTTTGCTAGTGAGCCGACTGTGGATGATAAAAGTCAATGGCGTCCTTATGACCGCGCCGAGCAAAGCGCGTTACTAGATAAAGCCACTCGCGCTATCGCCCGGTTAGGAAAAGTGAATCCGCTGGCTTTGGAAGAACATCAGGCTCTGGAAAAACGCTTCGAGTTTTTAATGGGACAGCTTAGTGATTTACGTACCTCAAAAGCCGATTTATTAGTGGTGGTGCGCGAAGTAGATAACCAGGTAAAAGAGGCATTCACTCAGGCATTCACCGATATCTCTAACGAGTTCACCGCGGTATTTTCCCGGCTTTTCCCCGGGGGCACGGGTTCTCTTAAGCTCACCAATCCTGACGATATGTTAAGCACCGGGGTAGAAGTGAACGCCCGACCTGCCGGAAAAAATGTGCAGCGCCTGTCGCTGCTTTCCGGTGGGGAACGTTCCTTAGCGGCCTTGGCGTTCCTGATTGCGATTTTCAAAGCTCGCCCCTCGCCCTTTTATATTCTGGACGAGGTCGAAGCCGCCTTAGATGATTTAAACCTGTCCAGAATGCTGGAGCTGTTTAAACAGCTACGTAAAGTAAGCCAAATGATTGTGATTACCCACCAAAAACGCACGATGGAAGTAGCTGATGCCCTATATGGGGTGACTATGCGCGAGGGCGTGTCTCGAGTAATCTCGCAGCGCCTTGAGCGGGCAGATAGCTAATATCACACTCAAATCAGGTAACAGTTTGGTATCGGTCAAGAAGCTAAGTCGGTAAATCTGCTAAGTATTGGCATACTAGAAACGTGACCAAACCGTTGATTCTGCTATTAGTAGGCATTGGTATCAGTGTACTTTTAGGGGTGCTAGTAGTAGCGGTAATGGTTCGTACCCGCCGCCCCGGTGGGGGTTACCGCAATTGGATTCGCCAGTCAGCCGATTCGTGGCAAGAAAACGGTCATCGTGCCCCCAAAGATCAGCTTGGTAAGCGGGTACGTCTTAATGCGTTGCTACAAGAGGCTACTCCTGCCGATTCTGCTAATCCCCTAAAGGAAATGGAAACCCTGCGTAACGCAGCCGGACAGATATGGGGACAGGAAGTAGAACACTTCGAAGCGCCGCAGGCAGCTAAAGATAGCGAAAAAGTTGAAAATAGTGCTGATAGTGCAGATAGCTTAGAGGAATCTACAGATTTACTGCCCGGTCAGCTGCCTCCCGCTTTTACTCCCCGAGAGCGTCGCCGTCCTCCTGCGGCTGCCCGCCTTCAGGTAGTAAAAGAGCCCGAGGACGCAACCAGCTATGTTCCTCAGGTTAAAGCCCTTAGCGAGCCGGAAAATGAACAAGCACCGGACACTGAGGCAGATTTTGAGGTAGATAAGGTTTCTTGGCAGCCGCTAAAAGCAGAAGAAACTAGCTTTGACGACTTAAAATAACATTTGGTTTTCGCCCTCGATGATGGCGATATGACCTGAGAGCCCCAATAGGTGACAATAGGAAGCATGGATTTTCTTTTTTCTCCTCTTGGGATTGCGGTAATAGTTCTAGTTTTGGCGCTTGTGGGAACGGGCGCTACCATCGCGGTGCGCTCGGCGAAAGCGGACAAACAACTAGAGCCTTCTAAAGCAAAGCAACTGGAAGCCGGGGGCGAAGAAGCGGGTGAAAAGGAAGAACCACCCGCCGCCAGTTCTCAGGG
The DNA here is from genome assembly GCF_008661855.1 of Varibaculum sp. NCBI lineage: Bacteria > Bacillati > Actinomycetota > Actinomycetes > Actinomycetales > Actinomycetaceae > Varibaculum > Varibaculum sp. The sequence goes on along the minus strand of NZ_RPZY01000060.1, from coordinate 31,280 downwards.
ACTCAAACCCTTAGACCAGGCTAAAGAGGGTGAAAGTGCCGCTAAACAGGCAGCGAAAGCTACGCCAGAACCCTTGGTGACCACTCCAGAGGCAGAGGAAGAAACCGCGGCAAGTGAAAAAACTGGCGAAATTTTAGAGCCAGAGGCTCCGGTCAGTAGCGAGGAACTTCCAGCCGCTCAGGCAAACCTAGAAACCCCAGAACCCGCCCAAGGACGAATGCAGCGGCTGCGCTCGCGCCTAGCGAAATCCGGTTCTTTCGGAAAAATGCTGCTCGGGGTACTCGGTCGCGGAGACCTGAGCGCCGCCGATTGGGAAGAAATAGAAGATACCCTGCTAATGGCGGATTTAGGGATTGCCGCTACCGATGAACTGATGGAAGAGCTGCGCACCCAGGCGAAAGTGCTGGGAACTTCCGATCCGGCAAAGATTCGTGAAGTATTGCGTACCAAACTAATTGAACTGGTAAACCCGAATCTAGATCGCAGCCTAAATCTAGCGCAGGCCGATGGGACAAAGCCGGGAATCGTCCTTACCGTGGGAGTAAACGGCACCGGGAAAACCACTACCGTGGGCAAGATTGCCCGAATATTGGTGGCGGAAAACAAGTCAGTCGTGCTGGGAGCGGCCGACACTTTCCGGGCGGCCGCCGCTGACCAGCTAGAGACTTGGGGAAACCGGGTTGGGGTGGAAGTGGTACGTTCCGATAAAGAGGGCGCTGACCCCGCCTCCGTAGCCTTTGATGCGGTCAAATACGGAAAAGAAAAAGACCTGGATGTGGTGTTGGTTGATACCGCTGGGCGTTTGCAGAACAAAGCCGGTTTGATGGACGAGTTAGGTAAGGTCAAACGGGTAATCGAAAAGAGTGCCCCGGTAACCGAAACCCTGCTGGTTCTAGATGCCACTACGGGGCAAAACGGGATGCAACAGGCGAAAGTGTTCTCCGAAGTGGTAAACATTAGCGGAATTGTGTTGACAAAACTCGATGGAACCGCTCGGGGCGGAATTGTAGTTAGCGTACAACGCGAACTAAACGTGCCAGTTAAACTGGTAGGACTAGGGGAAGGTCCAGATGATTTAGCACCTTTCGTACCCGAAGATTTCGTAGATGCTCTCCTAAAGTAGACTAGACGGCGAAACTATTTCCAGGAGGAAACCACTTTGTTCAATAGCCTGTCCGATCGCCTAGCTGATTCCTTCAAGCGCCTACGCTCAAAAGGGCTGCTCACGGAAGCAGATGTAGATGCTACCGTCTCCGAGATTCGGCGCGCCCTATTAGAGGCTGATGTGGCGCTGCCAGTGGTACGTCAGTTCACCAAAGAGGTGCGGCAAAAAGCCTATGGGGCGGCGCGTTCAAAAGCTCTCAATCCCGGACAGCAGGTAGTCCAAATTGTTCATGACGAGCTGGTAGCGGTACTCGGGGGGCAAACACGCGAACTTAGTTATGCCCGGCGCGGTCCTACCGTATTCATGTTGGCCGGTCTGCAAGGTGCTGGTAAAACCACTTTGGCTGGGAAACTGGGCAAATGGCTGCGCGAAGAAGAGGGTAAACGCGTCCTCCTCGCAGCCTGTGACCTTCAGCGTCCCGGTGCGGTTACGCAGCTAAGTATCGTCGCCGAAAAGGCCGGGGTAGATATTCACGCCCCCGAATCCGGGGACGGACAGGGTAATCCGGTCGAAGTTGCCCGTTCCGGTTTGAACCGGGCAATCACCGAAGGCTATGACGTAATCATTGTCGATACCGCCGGTCGCCTCGGTATTGATGAGGAAATGATGCGCCAAGCGCGCGATATTCGCGACGCCGTTAATCCGAATGAAATTCTGTTTGTCCTGGACGCAATGGTAGGTCAGGACGCAGTACAAACCTCGATTGCTTTCCGTGACGGGGTGGGTTTCACCGGGGTAGTGCTCTCCAAACTGGATGGTGACGCTCGTGGCGGGGCGGCGCTGTCGGTACGGGGAGTAACCGGGCAACCGATTCTATTTGCCTCCACCGGGGAAAACCTGGGTGATTTTGAACGTTTCCATGCCGAGAGAATGGCCGGACGCATCCTCGATATGGGCGATATGCTCACCCTAATCGAGCAAGCCCAAAAAGCCTATGACCAAAAAGAAGCCGAGGCGCTGGCGCGCAAGATGCAAAAAGGCCAGTTCACCCTCGCCGACTTTATGGCACAGCTCCAGCAGCTGCGAAAAATGGGGTCGATGAAGAAACTGATGAAGATGCTACCGGGCATGAATCAGTTTCGCGACCAGTTAGATGCGTTTGATGAAAAAAGTATCGACCGGATTGAAGCCATCGTAAACTCCATGACCCCGGCAGAACGGGACGATCTATCCTTACTTAACGGTTCACGGCGCGCCCGGATTGCGCGCGGTTCCGGAACCAGCGTTAGCGAGGTAAATGGTCTTGTCGAGCGGTTTACCCAGGCTGCAAAAATGATGAAACGTATGTCTAATGGTGGGGGACTTCCCGGAATGCCGGCAATCCCCGGAATGCCGGGCGGGCGCGGAGGAGCTACCAAGAAACAGCGGAAGGCAGGCAAGAAGAATCGCCGCAAGTTCGGTAATCCCGCGAAACAAAAACAGTGGGAGGCGCAGCAAACCGTTAAGGACGAACCATCAGCGCCTACTGCCGGTAGCGCCTTTGGTCTGGGTGCTTCCCAGCCAGCTTCCCCTGCTCCCACCTTGGATGATTTACCCGATGATTTGAAACGGATGCTAGGACAGCGATGAAGTTGCTGAGCGGTAATTTTTATTACCGTGAGGAAGCTAAGCGGGTTCCCCGCTGGGTGCGGGGTCAATTAACGATTACTGAGGACGGACGTTTCGGGGGGTTTAGAGAAGATAACAGCACTGGTGGAGATTATTTTCTACCCGGATTTTGCGATGTGCATTGTCATATCGGGTTCGCGGCGGTAGGACAGATAGCTACCCCACAAGAAGCGTTAGCACAGGCGCAGGCAGATCGGGACTGCGGAATTTTAGCCATTCGTGACTGCGGAAACCTGGAATATGCCCCTGGGATTTTAGGGAATCCTAAGCTTCCTCCAATTATTCGCTGCGGACGCCATATCGCCCGTCCCAAACGCTATCTGCGCCTGCTGCCGCTAGAGGTTGAAACCCTAAGTGATTTACCGCAGGTGATGGCCGCCCAAGCGCAGCAAAGTGACGGCTGGGTAAAAATTGTGGCCGACTGGATTGACCGCTCAAATGGAGCGGAATCGGACTTAGATCCCCTGTGGCCAACCGAGATTTTGAAAGAGGGGATTGCGGCTGCCCATCAGGTGGGAGCGCGGGTAACGGCACACGCATTTTCCCATAAAGCGATTGCGGGATTGCTGGAAGCGGGGATTGACTGTATCGAACATGGCAGTGGAATCGATAGTGTCCAGGCACAAGAGTGCGCCCGCCGCGGGATTCCCGTCACCCCAACTTTGCTGCAGGTGGAATTGTTTAACCAGTTCGCAGCCCAGGCGGGCAAGAAATATCCGGTATATGCGGCGACGATGCAGCAAATGTGGGAGCAGCGGCGCGAACACTTTGCGATGCTCCATCAAAGCGGAGTGCAATTGCTGCCCGGTACCGATTCTGGCGGGTATCAATCACATGGGGACTTGGGGCGGGAACTCTCCCTGTGGGAACGCGGAGGGGTTTCCCCTCACGAGATTATTGATTTTGCTACCTGGCGAGCCCGCGACTATCTAGGGATTGGGGCTCTAGAGCCGGGAGCGCGCGCCGACTACCTGCGCTATTCCTCAGACCCGACTGGTGAGGCGGCACGGGCAACTAAACCCGAAAAAGTGGCGTTACTCGGGCAAGAGTTTTCTCCGGCAGCTGCGGTTAGCTAGGACTAATAACCTAAAAAGGGTAATAATGGAAGGTATGAGCACGTCGGAAAGCAGCCTCGATTACGCGCTAATGATTGTAGCGGGAGAGGTTGCACAGCAGGTAGGGGTATATTTACGTAGCGTTTTTCGCGCCCCCTTGGAAATTTTTCTGAAAGCGGGAATCCACGATCCGGTAACTATCCATGACCGTTACGTTGAAGCCAGGCTGCAATACCTGCTGGGAAGCTCGGTTCCGTCCTCTAGAATCTTGGGAGAGGAAACCGGAGAGCACGTCCTCACCACAGATATAATAAAGGCTGCTGGGGCGCTTTCCTTACAGCAAATACAAGATGCCTATCTAGAAAAATCTGGGCGCGAGCTAACCGCGGCGGTGGCAGTTAGCGACTTTTCCTGGCAGCTAGCAGCCGCAAAAGCCCGAGAAACTTCTCCGCTAATCGGGGAAGTATCAAAAGCGAAAGCAATCATAAAAGATTTAGGTCAGCGGGTTAGATGGATAGTTGATCCCATAGATGGAACCGCCAACTTTGCCTCCGGAGTCTCTTACTTCAATACTTCCATCGGAGTGGAACTAGATGGAAAAATGGTGGCGGGAGTCATCTACGCCCCCTACACCCGCGAACTCTTCACCGCCGACGCTAAAGAAGCGGTTCTTTATGAAGGGAAAACTGCGCGCCCGATGTGTGCCGCGGGGGCCAAGGTGGAAAGTAAAGGAATACTTACTGGTTATTTCCCGTTTCGCGATAAGAATCCGCGGCGAGCCGAAAAATCTTGGGAACTGGCTGCCTCGCTAGCTAACGCCTATGCCACCGTTCATTCGCCCGGAGCTGCGGCGCTAGATTTAGCGCAGGTGGCAGCCGGGCATACCGCAGTGGCTTTCGGAACCACTATGCGCCCCTGGGATGTGGCAGCCGGAATTCATATGGTGAGGGTCGCGGGTGGAAACGTTAAAACCTTTGAGACTTCGCAAAATCGCAACGAACCAGAGTATCTGCGAGGAGCCTTTGTTGCCAGTGCCTGCGGTCTTAATCCGGTTACCGCGCACGCGGTGGTTGAGCAGTTTATATCCTGTCAATAGCTATTTTCATTTCTTCCCGGCTATTTTTATTAAGGACGATAGGGGAAAGCGGAAGAAAAGCAGTTACAGGTAATAGCGGCGATACCCAAAAGGTGTGAAACTGCTCAAAGAAGCCAAATGGGAGTCATATAAAGTAGAAACCAGGTAACAAAATCTGGCACAATGGCTACTTGTACCGGGCCAAGACACCCCCCTCTCTGTGTGGAGGCCTCGTCTTAAGTGCTTGATTCGGGTCGTATCCCACCGGCTAGAGCGGGCACTAAACAGTCAATAGAACAGGAGAAACCACAAAAGTGGCAGTTCGTATTCGTTTAAAGCGTGTTGGTAAGATTCACTACCCGGTTTACCGAATCGTAGTGGTAGACAGCCGGAAGAAACGTGACGGCCGGGTAATCGAAGAGGTTGGACAGTACAACCCCAACGAAGAACCGTCTTTCATTCAAGTAAAATCTGATCGGATTCAGTACTGGCTAGGCGTAGGGGCACAGCCCTCGGACGCGGTTCGCCGGATGCTAGTACTATCAGGTGATATTGCTCGGTTCAACGGTAAAGAAAACGTTGAAAACCGGATTAAGACCAAAGAAAATCTCACCGCCGAACAGGCGCGTGAAAAGAACGTGAAAGCCGCCGCCGACGAGGCGCAAAAGCGTAAGGCAAAGGTCAGCGCTGAAAAAGCTGAAGCTGCTGCCGAAGAAGCCAAGGCTGATGAAGCGGTGGAAGAAGCTGCTCCCGAGAGTGAGGAAGCCTAAAAATGTTGGCGGATGCACTAGAACATCTAGTTAGTGGAATCGTTGATCACCCCGATGATGTGCGGGTGGACGAGCGCAATATGCGGCGCGGTAAGCTGCTAGAGGTGCGGGTAAATCCGCAGGATTTAGGGCGAGTAATCGGTCGCGGAGGGCGCACCGCTCGGGCTTTGCGAAAAGTTATGGGAGCGCTTTCTACTCATGGACCGATTCGGGTTGATGTAGTAGATACCGATCGGCGTTCACGCCGTTAGAGTTGGTTTTCTAGATAGCGAGCCCCATGAAATTTCATGGGGCTCGCGTCATTTATAGGCAGGGAAGATAACTATGGATTTAGTGAAAGTCGGGCAGGTAGGACCAGCTCGCGGGCTTAAAGGGGAAGTGCTGGTACGTCCTTTCACTGATTACCCTGAAGAACGTTTTAGGCAAGGAGCACAGCTGGTTACCGAGGACGAGCAAACCTGGGAAGTTAGCTCCTACCGGGAAATAAAAGGGCGCTGCTGCCTAACTTTTTCCCACATAAATAATCGTGACGATGCGGAAGCTGTAAGGGGAATAAAACTTTACGCACCAGCTAGTTCGCGTGAGGGGGAGTATTCTCCCGAACAACTAACCGGTTTACGAGTAGAAACCCCTTCGGGAGAAGAACTAGGAAAATGCGTGGGGGTAGCAATCGGAGGATTTCAAGACCGCCTACAAGTAGAGACTGCCAGTGCTAACCCAGTAGAAGTTCCGCTAGTTAAAGCCCTAGTGCCCACGATTGACTTAGATAAAGGGATAATCACCGTAGATGCACCGGAAGGGCTGTTTTAACAGTTTAGTAGAGGAATCGTAATGCGGATAGATATTATTTCGATTTTCCCCCAGTTCTTTGATTGCCTAGACGTTTCCCTAATGGGTAAAGCACGTGATAGCGGGATTTTACAAACCCATATCTGGGACTTGAGAGACCAGAGTGAAGATGCACACCGAACCGTAGACCGCGCCCCCGCAGGCGGGGGCGCGGGGATGGTAATGAAACCCGATATTTGGGGAAAAGCCATCGATCAGGTAATCGGCGAATCTGGTGCGAATAAAAAGGTGCTGGCGATTCCTACCCCTTCCGGGATTCCGCTCACCCAAGCTCGGGTGCGCGAACTGGCGGAAAATACCGACCATTTGGTGATAGCTTGCGGACGCTATGAAGGCATTGACCAACGAGTTAGCCAGTACTATCAGCAATTACCCGGTGTGGAAGTGCTACCTTTTTCCCTGGGAGACTATGTGCTTAACGGTGGGGAAGTAGCGGCAGTTGCCTTGGTAGAAGCCACCTGTCGGCTGTTAGAAGGTTTCGTAGGAAACCCCCAATCACTGCTTGAAGAATCCTATGAACTGTCTGGTCTGCTGGAATATCCCGCATACACCAAACCGCAATCTTGGCGGGGTCTAGAAATCCCGCCGGTACTGCTAAGTGGAAATCACGAAAAGATAAAAGCCTGGAGGCGTGAGCAATCCCTGATACTCACCGCTACGCGCCGTCCTGATCTTATCGAGAAAATAAATCCGGACGTCCTCAATAAAACCGATAGGGAAATACTGGCAGCTCACGGGTTTTTGCCTGCCCCCTTTAAGCGTAAAGTTCGTTTTCGGTTGGCAAGGGTGGGTGAGGAAGCTACCTGCTCTGCTCTGGCATCGCGCCTGTTTCCACAAGCTTGCCCGCCTTATTTACCGCCGGATGCTATAGAGTGCTTCATTGCCGAGAACTTATCCGAGCAAGTTTTCAAAAACTATCTTAAAGACCCCGGAATCCAGATTGTTTTGGCAGAAATAGACGCATACGAAACCGCCGAAGCCCAAAATAAGCTGCCCCAATGGCAACCCGTAGGATACACCCTGATAGAAGCCGGAAGTCCCGGATATCTACCGCCAGAAGAAAACCTGGTAAAGGCAACGGGAGAAAACTGTGCCTACCTATCAAAATGTTATGTTGAACCGCAGTGGTACGGTTCGGGATTATCGGGAGCAATGCTGGAAGTATCCCACTTTGCGCTACAAAAACGCTACCCCCATATCGTCAAGATTGGCTTAGGTACGAATCTAGGTAACCGCAGGGCAAGGAAGTTTTATCGCCGTCACGGCTACCGGAAATGTGGGCAGCGCATCTTTATGGTGGCCGATATTGAAAACCAAGATTTAGTAGCGGTTAGGGATTTCACAACCTCTCAGATTCCGTCCTGGGCTAAAAACGTGGCACAATAGGCAAGGTTGCCAAAGTAGGCTGCGTAACCTGCCGTAGGGGGTCGCAAATGCCGCTTGGTGATGCTAGATTCGCCGTTAAATACGGCCTGACAGCTGACGTTACCTGCGGAACGAAAGCAAATGAGGAAACAACATTGAATATTATTGACGAGATTAACCAAGACTCTCAGCGCTCCGACCTACCAGAATTTCGCGCCGGAGACACCGTAAAAGTAAACGTACGGGTTACCGAGGGCGGAAATAGCCGTATCCAGGTATTCCAGGGCGTAGTTATTGCTCGCCGCGGCACAAATCAGCCAAACGCCACCTTTACGGTTCGCAAAGTTAGCTTCGGGGTAGGGGTAGAACGTACTTTCCCGGTAAACTCGCCGACTATCGAATCTATCCAGGTAGTAACCCGTGGTGATGTGCGTCGTGCTAAACTGTACTACCTGCGTGAACGTCATGGTAAAGCGGCTCGTATTAAAGAACGTCGCGATTTCTAACAAAGCTAATTCTTAATCGGCTCTGCTAGCTGGCAGAGCCGATTAACTATATCTGTGGCATGATGGATATGTTGGTTCATGGCGGGAGTTAAGGAATGAGACAAACTCGAGCCGAAAGCGGCTTAGGGGCAAAAGAAACAAGCAACACCCCTAAAACAGGCGGTCGTCGCGCACGCAAAACCCCTCCTAAATGGTGGCTGGTGATTCGCGAAACCCTAATGATGGTGGTGGTAGCTTTAGCTATCTCCGCAATCATAAAAGCCTTCCTGCTTCAGGCATTCCAGATTCCGTCCTCCTCCATGGAACAAACCCTGCAAATCAATGACCGAATAATCGTCTCCAAACTGGTACCCAACTACCGACAGCTAAATCGTGGAGACGTAATCGTTTTTCAAGACGATGACAACTGGTTAAAGCGGGACGCCAATACTCCCAGCCCCTCCATTATCGGTAAAATGATGATTTGGATGGGGCTACGCCCCGATGATTCCCAAAATCACCTGGTAAAAAGGGTAATCGGATTGCCCGGCGACCGGGTGCAATGCTGTGACACGAACGGACGTCTAAAAGTAAACGGCGTATCAGTAGACGAGAGCGGATATATCAATCCCGGCAATGCGCCCTCGTTAATAAAATTTGATGTTACCGTACCTGCCGGAAAGCTCTGGGTAATGGGTGATAACCGCTCCAACTCTGAGGATTCACGTTTTCACATGAAAGAGCCCTCGAACGGGTTCGTATCAGTAAAACAGGTTACCGGTAGAGCTTTCGCGATTATGTGGCCTATAAATCGCATCTCTACCATAAAAAACACTGACGCTTTCGCCGCGGTTCCCCCCGCGCCCTAAAATGGCTACCGTTCCCACCCGCGACCTGGAACTATCCCTACTAGAGCGTGCGCGCGCCCTTTTTAAGCCCTTAACTGCTAACTCTAATAGCACCCAAGAAACAGAAAACCTCGCTCCCACCCGAATCTGTATAGCCGGTATAGATGAAGTAGGAAGAGGCGCGATTGCCGGGCCGCTCGCCGTAGGGATAGCGGTAATTGACGGAGGCGAGGGCGAGCCCCCTGCCGGTTTAACCGACTCGAAACAGCTCACCGCCAAGCGGCGTGAAGCCATGTTTGAAGAGTTAGCCGCCTGGCCGGCAGCCTGGGCAGTGGGTACTGCCACCGCTACAGAGATTGATAAAGAAGGCCTAACCCCGGCATTGCGCCTAGCTACCTTTCGTGCCCTAGATGCCCTAGCAAAAAGCGGATATAATCCGCAGATAGTATTGCTTGACGGCAGTTTTGATTATCTTACGCCCCCCTCAGATTTGTTTTCCGCTACCGATTCGGGATTCCCGTCCTTGCCAATAGCAGATTCCTGCCCGCCCAGAACCTCACCAAAAGTAACCACTTTGGTGAAAGGGGACGCAAAATCGGTTGTTATTGCGGCTGCTTCCGTGCTGGCAAAGGTTAGTAGAGATAGACTAATGAGCGACCTTGCCGATCCGGGGTATGGGTGGGCAAAAAATAAAGGATACGCGTCGGCTCAGCATATGGCGGCTATTTCCCAGCTGGGGCTAGATTCATATCATCGTCTCAGCTGGACTTTGCAGGGGGTATCGTCTGCAACAGTGGCGCAAGCGTGGAATAATCGCCGCGAAAGACCAGCGCAGTCTCCGCAAGTTTTCAGCACGCAGAAGGGATAACAGTGGGCATTGAAGATTTAGAGGCGTATGAGAATCATCAGGAACTTGCCCTGTTTCGCGAATATCGTGACGTAGTTTCCATCTTCAAATATGTGGTGGAAACCGATAGGCGATTCTATCTAGCTAACGAGGTAGATGTGCAAATGCACAATAACGGCGGAGATGTATTCTTTGAAGTAACTTTGCAAGATGCCTGGGTGTGGGATGTTTATCGCCCCTCTCGCTTCGTTAATCGGGTAAAGGTTTACTCCTTCAAGGATATAAACGTCGAGAAGTTACCGGAATCGGAAATTACCCTGTAAGCGGGTCTTGGTTACTGGTTTGCCTAACGACTAACCGGCTTGCCTGTTACCATAGAGAGAAGTGTTAGGCATTTAACAGTGGTTTATATGCAGAAAGGCTGGCAGTGTCCAAGATTAATACGGTAGCGCCGGACTGGTCCGGAATAGCTTTCCATAATGATTCTTTTGTAGATGTTTCCAGTGAGGACTATCGCGATAAATGGGCAGTAATGTTCTTTTATCCAGCAGATTTTTCCTATGTATGCCCCACCGAGTTAGAGGATTTAGCCGACAACTATGCGCAGCTACAGCGAATGGGAGTCGAGGTTTATTCGGTTTCAACCGATAAACATCATTCTCACAAAGCCTGGCATGACAGCTCCAAGCGGATTCAAAAAATTTCTTATCCCATGGTTGCCGACCCTACTGGCAAGATTTCGCGCGCCTTTGAAGCCCTAGATGAAGAATCCGGGTGTGCCTATCGCTGTACTTTCCTGATTGATCCCAGTGGCATTATCCAATACGTCGAGACCACTTCAGATGCTGTAGGACGCAGCGCTGGGGAACTGCTGCGAAAAGTGCGGGCAGCGCAGTATATTTACGACCATCCCGACGAGGTCTGCCCCGCAAATTGGGATTTAGGGGAGAGTACCATTACTCCCACTTTTGATTTGTCAGGGAAGCTATAGAAATGTTAGACGAGAAGATTCTGGAACAGGTAAAACAGGTTATCGGGTTGATTAAATACCCGGTAGAGCTGGCTACTTCACTGGACTACAGCGAACAATCTAAGCAAACCTCCGAAATCCTGCACCAGATTGCGGGATTATCGGACTTGATCCAGGTCAAATGGGAAGAAAATCCCCGCAAACCATCCTTTGCTATCCGGCGCGTGGATTCTGATATCAGCGTGCGTTTTGCAGGGGTTCCTTCCGGAACCGAGTTCAACAGTTTCGTCCTCGCATTGTTACAGGTAGGCGGGCATCCGGTCAAAGCAGATGAGGATATTATTGCCGCAATCAAACAGATAGATGAACCCGCCGAGTACACCACCTATGTTTCACTTTCCTGCATGAACTGTCCGGACGTAGTCCAGGCTCTTAACGCCATTTCGATAATCAATCCTGTGGTTAAACACACGGTGGTTGATGGCGGAACTTTCGGAGAGGAATTCGACCACCTACATTTGCAATCCGTACCTACGGTAGTAAAAGACGGGGAAGTCTTTTTACAGGGCAGATCCACTTTGGAACAGGTAGTTACCAAAATCGTGCGGGGAATGACCGGGCTGCGCTTAAAACGCTTGAACGCCCTTGAGCCCTTTGACGTGCTGGTAATCGGGGGCGGACCTGCCGGAGTAGCCGCTGCTGTGTATGCCGCCCGCAAACAGCTACGAGTAGGTATCGTGGCCGACCGTATCGGAGGACAGGTTTTAGAGGGCGGGCAAATCGAAAACCTGATTACCTTAGAGCGCGTAAAACCGGAAGAACTAACCGCGACTTTTGAAGCTAATCTACGCGATTACCCGATTGATCAGATTGGGGGGATTCGCGTAGAAAATATAGGTTCGCGCACGCCCGAGGGCATGATTCCTTTGATGACCGAGGGCGGAGCCCGGCTGCAGGCTAGAACAGTAGTGATTTGTGTAGGCTCTAGTTTCAAGCACCTGGATATTCCCGGTGAAGAAACCTACCTGAACCGGGGGGTTTCATTCTGTCCGCACTGTGATGGTCCCCTATTTACTGATCGTAAAATCGCGGTCATGGGGGGAGGTAACTCGGCGATTGAAGCCGCTATAGACCTGGCCGGTATTGCTCGTGAAGTTACCGTAATTGATATAGCAGACAGTCTAAAAGCCGATAAAGTCCTAGTAGAGCGGCTAAAGGCGCTAGCTAATACCCGCGTTATTCAGTGCGCCAATGCCACTAGAGTTTTAGGCGATGGGCATCGAGTTACCGGTCTAGAATACAAAGACGCTGATGGTCAAGGGCAGATGCTAGAGCTAGACGGCATATTTGTACAGATTGGCTCTACTCCTAACACTGATTGGCTAACCGGAAAACTAGAAATGGAAGACGGCTATATATCGGTGGACAATACTGGCGCTACCTCTATTCCAGGAGTATTTGCGGCAGGCGACTGCACCAATGTTCCCCATAAGCAAATAGTGATTGCCCTCGGGGCGGGAGCTAACGCAGCGCTGGGAGCCTTTGAATACCTGATTCGCAACCCCAAGGACGCCTAGTAGCCTTTTACCGCTGTCCCTATGGGGAGCAGCGGAATTAGCGCGCCCTATTTCACCGGTTCTTGTTTTAATAACTACCGGTACTAGCAGTTTTAATTTAGGGGGTAAATAGCTACGCCCCGCTTGTCCCCAAGGGCAGATAACCCCCGCCTTTCCTTACCTAAGGATAATAAAATTTAGTTTTTCCTAGGTATTCGCCACTCTTAAACCATGAAAACTAAGAACCGCGCCATAGGGGCTGCCGGGGAAGAACTGGCAGCTAGAATGCTTCGCGACTGCGGGTATCAAATCTTAGAACGTAACTGGCGATGCCGCTTCGGGGAACTCGACATTATCTGCCACGACCCCAAATCTTCTCGGTTAGTGTTCGCGGAAGTAAAAACCAGGACTAGCCTCCACTACGGGGGAGCCAAACAGGCAATAGGGCGAGAAAAATATCGCCGCCTGCGAAAACTCGCCAGTATTTGGCTTTTAGAGCACCCAGAAATCAAGGCAAATGGGGGAGTGCGTCTTGATTTGGTAGCAATTGATGCCAGCAGCGGGAAAACACCAGTAATTACTCACTGCCGAGGAATCTGATAATGGCACAAATCGGAACTTGCTTTGCCTTAGGTATGGTGGGGCTAAAAGGTCACCTCATCAAAGTAGAAGCGCACCACACTCAAGGATTACCCGCATTTGCGCTGGTAGGATTACCAGATGCTTCGCTGCGCGAATCTCGCTCGCGAGTAGAAGCTGCGATAGCCTCTACCGGACTACGCTGGGAACCAACCCGGCTAACCGTTAATCTTTCTCCCGCCGAACTGCCAAAAACCGGATCGGGATTCGACCTGCCGATTGCCCTGGCAGTGGTAGCTTCGAGAGTCGCAACGGTACAAAAACAGTGTGAGGGGATGGTTTTTTGCGGAGAACTAGGGTTAGATGGGCGGATATACCGAGTACGAGGAATCTTGCCCCTAGTGCTCGCGGCGCGGCGCGCCGGATTCAAAAAAGTGATGGTAGCCACCGAAGCAGTTCCGGAAGCCTCCCTCATCGAGGGAATCGAAATAGTGGGAGTCTCACACCTGGTAGAAGCGCTTCATTATCTGGGAATGCGGAAAATGAAAGACCGTGTAGAGCAACTAAAAAAGCTGAAAAATACGGTTGCCCCCAGCTCCGTACCAGTTATGCCCGCATCTGAACCCCCCGACCTCCAAGAAGTGAAGGGAGCTTTCTTAGCGCGCAAAGCCCTAGAAATAGCGGCTGCCGGGGGACATCATCTAAGCTTTATCGGGGTTCCCGGAGCTGGCAAAACCATGTTAGCCAGCTGTTTGCCAGGGATTTTACCTCCCCTAGCTGATGAAGATGCCCTAGAAGTTACTTCCATTCATTCCCTCGCCGGGACTTTCACGCCCTCGCAAGGATTAATCCGCCGTCCTCCTTTTATCGCACCCCACCACAGTGCCACCCTCCCGGCATTAATCGGGGGAGGGAGTGGGATAGCCACCCCCGGAGCAATATCTTTAGCCCATCGGGGCGTCCTATTTCTTGATGAAGCCCCCGAGTTTCAAACCCGCAGCCTAGATGCGCTCCGCCAACCGTTAGAAACCTCAAAAATAACCGTACATCGCTCGCGGGCAGTCACCAGTTATCCGGCGGCTTTCCAGCTAGTGATTGCGGCTAATCCCTGTCCTTGTGGAATGTGGGGTCAGTCGGAAGTAGAATGTAAATGCACCCCCTATCAGCGGGTGCGTTATTTAGCTCGTTTATCCGGGCCATTGATGGATCGCATCGATCTGCAATGCCAAGTGGGGCGACCTAAAATCGCAGATTTAACTGCTACGGATACTCCTGAAAGTAGCAGCACCGTTAGGGAGCGAGTGTTGCAAGCACGAGAACGTTCCCGTAAGCGCTGGAAAGATCAGCTCATATCGCTTAATGCGCGAATTCCCAGTCGGATTTTGAAATTTGCGTTAGATTCCGCAACTAAAGATCGTCTCAATCATTTGGTTGGTTCGGGGCGGATTTCTATGCGAGGAGCTGACCGGATTTGCCGAGTTGCTTGGACAATAGCGGACTTAAACGGCAGGGATAAACCTATTGGCGAAGATTTTGGTCTTGCTTATTCGCTTCGCACCTCTAACGGTACTTATTAGGAGATAGCTATGGAAGATAATCGACAATACCGGCTGGCCTGTGCCAGTTGGTCAATGATAACCGAGGCCGGTGACTATGCAGCTGACCTGTTACTTAGGGAACTTGGTCCGGTTGAAGCATTGAAGATTGCGCGGCGCGCCTGTAAAGACTCGTCCCAACGTTGGCACAGTTATTTGCCGGTGGAGCTGCTTCGACGCGTAGGGGCAGACAAATGGAACCAAGCGTTTTCAAAGTGGCAGGCGCGTCTAAAGGTACTTGACTTGTTGGCGCTGGAAAAAATGTTAGCTAGAGGGCGTTTTCAGCTGCTTACGCGGCGTGACAGTAACTGGCCGGTCGGCTTTGAGAATGTCGAGAATGCCCCCTGGGCGCTGTGGGCGATAGGTGATACTACGGTGCTTAATTCCTTGGCAGATAAGGCGGTGGCAATGGTGGGGGCACGTGCCGTGAGCGCCCTGGGGAACGACGTTGCAACCGAACTGGCTTTTCGCTGTGCCAGCGAAGGCATAGTTTTAGTTTCTGGAGGGGCATACGGGGTAGATCGCCTGGTGCATATAGCTTGTCTTAAAGCTGGGACTCCTACAGTTAGTCTGCTAGCCGGAGGTCTTGACCGCCCCTATCCGGCTTCTAACGCAGATTTGTTTAAGCAAATAACCCGTAACGGAGTGTTGCTAAGCCAATATCCACCGGGAGCGCGCCCTACCCGTTGGCGTTTTCTAGATCGCAATCGACTAATCGCGTCTTTATCCGTAGCGACTATAGTTATTCAAGCGGGGGTGCGTTCGGGAGCCCTCAATACTGCGAATCATGCTATTGAACTGGGTAAACAGGTCGGTGCGGTTCCCGGGCCAGTTAATCAAGTTGAATGGACAGGTTCTAACCGTTTGATTCGGCAAGGGGCTACCCTTATCACCAGTGCCGAAGATGTTTTGGAAATGATTTCGCCCCTAGGGGAGGTAGCCGAATCAGAATACCGGGTAAAAACTGGTTATTTGGATGGTTTAGATGCGCTGACTGCCAGAATCTTGGATGCGACTCCGATAAAAAATCATGCAGATGTGGAGGCGATTGCTCGCGCCAGCGGGGTTGCACTCAGCGAAGTAGCAGCAGTGATGGGTAACCTGGAAATGGATGGGCGGGTAATCCAAAAAGCCGGGAAATGGAAAAAGACGGGGGTTTAATGATGCGAGCGGCAAAACGCGAGGAAATACTAGAGGATTATCGCTGTTACCTGCAATATGTAAAGTCTTTTTCTCCGGCCTCGATTAAAGCTTATCTAGCGGATTTACGAGGGTGGCTCGATCATTGCGCTATTGAGGACGGGCAATCTATTATTCCGGCTTGTACTTTGGTGGCTGCCCGGAATTGGTTGGCGCATCTGCGTTCATCCGGGCAATCGCCCACTACTATTGCCCGTAAAATCGCTGCTTTGAGAGCTTTTTCTAAATGGGCAAAGCAAAATCAAATGGTAGAAGCCGATTTCGCGAAGCAACTTCGCACCCCCAAAACCGCAAAAAACCTGCCACATATGTTGTCGGTCTCCCAGGCGCAACAATTGCTCAGCTGGTGTGAAAGTCAAGCAACGAGCGATGCAGTAATGGCGCGCGATTGGGCTATCTTTGAGTTGATTTACGCTACCGGGGCTAGGGTAGGGGAAATATGTTCACTGGTTCCTGAAGATATTGATTTCGAGGTTCGCACCGTTCGCCTCTGGGGTAAAGGCTCTAAAGAACGAGTAGTGCCGTTCAGTGTGCAAGCTGGCAAGGCGCTATCTTTTTACCTAGATAGGGCGCGTTGTGAGCTGCAAAAATCTCCGCTAGCAGATGAGTTGTTCCTGGGTGCTCAGGGGAAAGGCATATCGGAGCGAATTGTGCGTTCACGATTACACCGCGCCTGTACCCTTGCCGGGGTGCCAGATTTAGGTCCGCACGGGCTGCGCCACTCGATGGCTTCCCATATGTTAGAGGGCGGAGCAGACCTGCGAGTAATCCAGGAAATGTTAGGACATTCTGCGCTTTCTACTACTCAGCGTTATACCCATGTAGATGCCAATCGGATTATTGGCGCATATCAAAGGGCTTTCCCTCGCGCCTAGCAGCTGCCAAAACGTCCTCTTTAGTCTAAATAGACAGGTTTGCCGGTTTTTAATCGGCTGCGCTGCGAGATGAACAGGCTAGTCGCATGGTCGGTTTGTGATTGCAAGCGCCCCCTAGAGCCAGCGCTGGATTTAGGAGGTAGGAAGTAAACGGACAGGTCCTAGGATAAGTAGTAGCGGATTTATATAGTGACGGTCATCGATTTTTGCCCCAAAATGTAACCCTGGATGTCCCGCTTGCAAAATCCCAATCTTTTGACCAGCGCTAACCGGGCTCCCTACGGTTAAATCACTTTTCACCGGGGTGTAGGTAGTGCGAATCAGTGCTGAATGCTTAATCGAGATAGCGGGAGTGCCCGCTATGGTTCCCACAAAAAATACGGTTCCCGCCTGCATACTATAAACCTCGCTGCCGGTCGGAATATCCAAATCAACTCCCCGGTGTCCGCTACCCCAAGGAGAAGATGGCGGGTTAAAAGGACGAGAAACTCTAACCGGAGGCCCACTAGGCCACTGGTATCGTCCTATTTCCCCCGAAAGCTCCGCTAATGTTACTGTTTGCCCAAAGTAGGCGGTGGAGCTATTCTGGGCAGAACTTGGGGCAGAGCCGGTAGCAGCCACTAAGAGCGTTGCCGTCAAAGCCGCAAATAAGGCGGTGAATACGGGTCGGGACTTATTCATAGCTCCAAGATGGTTCTTTGCTAGGTGCTAATGCTGTTTTCCTATAACTAGGTGAGGAAAGCAGGGATTTATCGGCTCTTGGGGACAGCTTCGCCAGCTTAGAGGTTTTCAAAATTTCCAGCAGATACTCCGATAACCTGGCTAGGTAGTGTCGGCGAGCTCCTAACTGTCAGCAGATTAACACTGTTCAATCAGCTATTAGCTTGGGGTATTCTCGTATTTCCCGCTAAGCTAGCTCTTAGCACCTGGCTTGCCAGGTGACTTCGCGTACGACTACCAGCCCAGCTGGGTCGTGCTAGCTTCGGTCCTGTTTTCCGGGCAGCAGCCCTGGGGAAAACTCCTCAGAACTGCTTCTACCAGTAAATAGGTGTTAGCAGACGTCGTGCCAGGAACCGAATAGAAACCGTAAGCGGGGCTTGTAGCCCCAAAATGTGTGCGCCCTAGCGCACTGAAAGGAAGTCATGGCGGTAGTAACCATGTCTGAGCTGCTGAAAAGCGGCGTTCACTTTGGACATCAAACTCGCCGTTGGAATCCCAAGATGAAGCCCTTCATCTTGGCTGATCGCAACGGTATTTATGTAATTGATTTGGCGCAATCCCTGGATGGCATTAACCGCGCCTATGATTTTGTGCGCCAGACGGTGCTGCGCGGGGGAAATGTCCTGTTCGTAGGCACCAAGAAACAAGCACAAGATTCCATCGCTGAGCAGGCTGAACGGGTAGGGATGCCCTATGTTAATCAGCGCTGGCTAGGCGGTATGCTAACCAACTTTGGGACTGTGCACAAGCGCTTACAGCGTCTAAAAGAACTCGAACAAATCGACTTCGATGATGTAGCCGGTTCTGGACGCACCAAGAAAGAACTATTAATGATGCGCCGCGAGAAAGATAAACTCGCCCGCACCCTGGGGGGTATTCGTGATATGGCACGTATTCCCTCTGCAATCTGGGTAGTAGATACCAACAAGGAACACTTGGCGGTAGCGGAAGCCAGCAAGCTAAATATTCCAGTGGTAGCTATTTTGGACACCAACTGCGATCCCGACGAGGTCGAATTCGGGATTCCCGGCAATGATGACGCTATCCGCTCGGTAGCCTTGCTAACCCGGATTATCGCTGACGCCTGCGCCGATGGACTGATTGCCCGTTCGCAAAAAGCTGCTGGCAAGAAAGATAGCGACGAAGAAGCAGCCCCCTCGGAAGAACCCCTAGCTGATTGGGAACGCGAACTCCTAGAAGGAAATAGCGAGGGCGAAGCTAAAGCAGAAAAAGACGAAGAGGACGCTAAAGAAGCATCTGCTGACGAGAACAGCAAAGATGCAGAAGCTGAAGCAGCTACCGGCGAAACTGAAAAGTCTGAATAGTTCCACGGACGCTAACGAGAGGAAAAACTTATGGCTATTTCCATGCAAGACATTAAAGAGCTGCGCGAACTAACTGGCGCAGGTCTAATGGAAGTAAAGAAAGCATTAGAGGCAGCAAACGGCGATAAAGATGAAGCAGTAAAAGCAATTCGCCTGGCTGGAAAGAAATCTTTAGCAAAGCGCGAGGATCGCTCTACCGCTAATGGTTTGGTAATGGCAAAAGTCGTCGATACCGACCAGGGTCAAGCTGGTGTAATGCTAGAAATGAACTCCGAGACTGACTTTGTTGGCAAGTCTCCCAAGTTCGTAGCCGCTGCCGAGGAAATCTTGCAAGCACTGGTAGACAGTGCAGTCAGCACCCGCGAGGAACTGCTGGAAGCAAAATGTGGCGAAGGAACCGTTCAGGACAAAGTCGAAGAAATCGGCGCCCTGTTCTCTGAACACATTGTTCTGGGTAAAGTCACTCGGGTAGAGGGCGAAGCGGTTACCAGCTACCTGCACTACTCCTCGGCAGATTTGCCCGCACAGGTTGGGGTACTGGTAGCCACCGATAAAGCAGGCGAAGAAGTAGCTCACGATATCGCCTTGCATGTTGCTGCCTACAGCCCGCGTTTCATCGACCGTGAGGAAGTTCCCCAGGAAGAACTGGATAAGGAACGCGAAACTTTGCGGGAAATGACCATCAAAGAAGGTAAACCCGAGAAAATCGTGGACAAGATTGTCGAAGGTCGGATGGGTTCTTTCTACAAGGACAACTGCCTACTAGATCAGGATTTCGCAAAAGATCCCAAGCAAACAGTGGGACAGATTGTGAAAGCGGCTGGCGGTAAAGTTACTGCTTTTGCCCGTTTCCACGTTGGTTCTTAAGTAAAATAAGTTGTGGCCTCAGGAAATCCTGAGGCCACAACTCTATATGCAACCAGATTAAACCCGGTGATGAGGGCGCAAATTTAGCACACAGCTCCCGGGAGTTAATTCTTTAGAAAACATAAAAAACAGGGCGTATTCGGACTTAAGCTGTCCTAGCGATTAGTGTTCGGGTTAAGGTAGTAACAGGCGCAAGAGTGCGCATTCGGACAGCAATAACGTAAAGGGGATACTTTGAATCAGGAAGTCGTAAGTTCTCAGCGCAGAGTAATGCTGAAGCTGTCCGGGGAAGTCTTTGGTGGCGGTCAAGTTGGCATGGATCTCGATGTCATCAACTCGGTAGCTCACCAGATTGGTGCAGCGGTAGCCAAAGGAGTTCAGGTCGCAGTGGTAGTGGGGGGCGGAAATTTTTTCCGGGGCGCTGAATTATCCCAGCGTGGCCTCGATAGGGCACGCGCCGACTATATGGGAATGCTGGGAACGGTAATGAACTCTCTCGCTCTGCAAGACTTACTAGAACAAGCCGGGGTCACCACCAGGGTACAAACCGCTATTACTATGGGGCAGATTGCCGAACCCTATATTCCCTTAAAAGCGGTACGGCATATGGAGAAAGGACGGGTAGTAATCTTCGGAGCCGGATCGGGACTACCGTTTTTCTCCACCGACACCGTTAGTGCTCAGCGCGCCCTCGAAACCCACTGCCAAGAATTACTGGTCGGTAAAAACGGGGTAGACGGAGTATATAGCGCCGACCCGAAAAAAGACCCCACCGCCACGAAATATGACCGCCTCACCTATCAAGAAGCCCTGCAAAAAGGGCTGAAAGTTATGGACGCTACCGCATTTAGTCTGTGCATGGATAACGGACTCGATACCCGCGTTTTTGGAATGTCTGAGCCTGGCAACGTTACTTCAGCGCTGCTAGGTGAGACAATCGGTACATTAGTTTCTGCTGACAAGGAGTAACCAAGTGATTGACGATATTCTGCTCGAAGCTGAGGAGAAGATGGAAAAAGCCATCGAGTTTTCCCGCGAAGAATTCACTGCGATTCGCACCGGGCGAGCTAACGCCGCCATGTTTAACCCGATTACTGTGGAATACTATGGAGCGCCAACTCCTTTGCAGCAGCTGGCAACCATTTCTATCCCCGAGCCACGCACCGTGCTGATTTCCCCCTACGACAAGTCCTCCACTAATGATGTCATCAAGGCAGTTCGGGACAGCGACCTGGGAGTAAACCCCACTGACGAGGGCAACCATATTCGGGTAACCTTACCGGAACTAACCGAGGAACGCCGTCGCGACTACGTAAAACTAGCGGGACAAAAAGCCGAGGAAGGACGGGTATCTATTCGCGGTATCCGCCGTAAAGCCATGGATCAGCTAGAGAAGTTGAAAAAGGATGGCGAAGCTGGCGAGGACGAGGTAACGCGCGCCGAAAAAGAAATAGAATCTTTGACAAAGAAGCAGGTAGAAACGATGGATAAACTACTTGCGGCCAAAGAAAAAGAACTAATGGAGATTTAGTTGAATAATCGCGCCCGCGCTTTCCGCGAGGGAGCTGCGCAATCAATATCGCCAGAGCCTACCAAAGAGCAGAGCGCTAATCCCAAGAAATCCCGGGCAGGACGCAACCTGCCAGCCTCAATAGCAGTCGGGGTAGGATTAGGCGGCTTAGCCTTGACATTATTACTGGCTCCTACCGTATTTTTCTTAGGGTTCGCCATGATTGTGGCAATTATGGCCGAATACGAAATGGCAGGAGCCTTAGCTCGAATAAAAATAAAACTTTGTCTACCTCCCTTGCTGGTAGGCACGGTGGGGATGCTCCTATGCGCCTATCTGCTAGGTCCGGAAGGGCTGTGGGCAGCAGTGCTCGCCACCATGATTGCCTGTGCAATTTGGCGGCTTAGTGTAGGGCCATCGAAGTTTGCGACCCGCGACCTGCTGGCTACTTGCTTTGTGGCTATCTACCTGCCATTCTTAGCCTCATTCGTGATTGTGATGCTCCATAATCCTCATCATCCGGCACCGATTATCCTCTGGATTGTAATCACCATATGTAATGACATTGGGGGATATGCTGCCGGGGTGCTAAAAGGAAAACACCCGATGGCACCAGCAGTTTCTCCCGCCAAATCTTGGGAAGGATTCGCCGGGTCAGTGCTAATGTGTACGGTCGCAGCGGCAATCGGGGTTTGGCTAACCTCCACCCAGTTATGGGTAATCCCGGTGTTAGGGCTATTAACCCCGGTAATTGCTACCTGTGGCGACCTAGGGGAGTCCCTAATTAAACGAGATTTAAAGCTTAAAGATATGGGCAGTTTACTGCCGGGGCATGGCGGAGTTATGGATCGGTTAGATTCGCTGCTACTGACGGTGCCGTTGTTCTTCGTGGTTTCGCTTTTTATATTTTAGGTACGGCAAAAATGGTCAGGGAAAGCAACCCAAGAAAAAACGGGAAGACAGAGATATTAAGGACGCCTCCTCGTCCTCAGCAAACAAACAAAACCGATGATCAACAGCTGATGCGCCAGGCTCGCCCCAAATACGACCCCCGCCAGGTGATGCCCACTGACCAACCTCCAGAGGGTGCTACCAGCAGTGATGCCCGTCCAGTGTTGCGTTTTCAAGCCATTAGACGCACTAAACCTACAGATCATTTAGCTGACTTCGATTTGGCTGGTCGCAAAAAATTCTTAAAAAATAACGGTTTTGCGCCCTTTAGAGCCGACCAGCTTTCCCGCCACTACTTCACCCATCTAACTACCGATTACGCCCAAATGACAGATTTACCGGCTTTAGGGCGCGAAAAACTGACCGAACTGGCTTTCCCGCCGTTAATCGAACCCGTTTTGGTGCGTAGCGGTGATAACGGGATGACCCGCAAATACCTGTGGCGACTATTTGATGGCGCCGAAGTAGAGTCAGTGTTAATGCGTTATCCTTCCCGGGCTACCTTGTGTATTTCTTGCGAAGTCGGATGCGGAATGGCTTGCCCATTTTGTGCCACCGGGCAAATGGGGCTGACCCGCAACCTTTCAACCGCTGAAATCGTAGAACAGGTGCGCCTAGCCCGTAAAGCCTGTGAAGAGGGTGAACTGGGCGGCAGTAGCTGCCGACTCAGCAATGTGGTGTTCATGGGAATGGGAGAGCCCATGGTGAACTATCGCGCAGTGCTGGGTGCGGTTCGTCGCCTGATTGCCAATCCCCCAGAAGGATTCGGGATGTCCGCGCGGGGAATCACGGTTTCAACTGTGGGGTTAGTGCCGGGAATCAAAAAACTGACAGAAGAAAAAATTCCGCTCACCCTGGCGATTTCCCTGCACGCTCCCGATGATGAGCTGCGTGATGAGCTGATTCCTTTAAATTCTCGATTCAAGGTCAGCGAATTGCTGGATGCTGCCTACCAGTATTTTCAAGCCACCGGTAGGCGAGTATCTATTGAATATGCTTTGATAAAGAACATGAACGACCAGGCATGGAGGGCGGAACTACTCGCAGATTTACTGAATGCGCGCGGGCAGGGCTGGGCACATGTGAACCCGATTCCGTTAAATCCCACCCCCGGATCGATCTGGACGGCGAGTGAATCCCACGCCCAAGCAGAATTTGTGGATACTCTGGAACGTAAAGGTATAACTACCACTATCCGTGATACTCGGGGACAAGATATTGACGGAGCATGTGGTCAATTGGCAACTAAATCTCGGAAGGAGAGAACTGGCAAGTGAGCGAGAACAACTTTCCTAGAGCCGGTTTTTTTACGCGCGGATACGACCCCTCCCAGGTGGACGAGTTTTTTACCGATGCTCGCAAAGCCTACGAAGGGGGGATACCCGCCGAAGAGTTTTCGGCAGAACAAGTACGGGGCGCTCACTTTGACCTGGTGCGTCGCGGTTATCAAACTAGCGCTGTAGATCAGGCAATGGATCGGCTGGAAGCGGCATTTATCCGCCGTGACCGGGCAGATAATGTGGCAGTTAATGGCTCCCAGGCTTGGATGGAACGGGTAGCCCAACGAGCCACTACCCTCTACCCTCGGATGCTTCGCCCCGAGGGTAAACGTTTTGCGCACCCACAAGGTAAAGGCTATGACGCTGCCCAGGTAGATGCTCTCCTCGATCGGTTAGCGAAATATTTTGATTCCGATGAGGGGATTACTTCCAGCGAGATTCGCAACGCCACTTTCAAGAGCGCAAAGGACGAGAAAGCCTATAAAGAGGGCGTAGTAGACGCTTATCTGTCGCGGGCGGTAGAAGTACTGCTAGCGGTAGAGTAGCCGCATTTAATCAGGTAGCGGTTAATAGTTTTCTGGTAATAGGGAGGCTCCTTGCGCGAGGTTTTCATATTAGGCTCTACCGGTTCTATCGGTACCCAAGCTCTGGAAGTAATCGCTAATAATCCGGGGCGGTTTTGCCTTAGAGGGCTGAGCGCCGGTGGAGCTAACCTTGCTTTACTGGCGCGTCAAGCTGCCCGTTTCCGCCCCGATACCATAGCTATATGCGCAGATAAAGGTAAAGAGTTTGCCAGCATCCTCACCCAACTACTAGCTAATGAGGACGAGGAAGAAACGTCCCCGTTAGCAGTTACAGCAGGTAAATACCGACCGGAGATATTAACCGGAGAAAAAGCCAGCTCCCAGCTCGCTGCTCAAGCCTCCTGCGATTCAGTGGTGCTTAACGGCATTACCGGAGGAGTAGGTTTAGAGCCAACTTTGGCAGCTCTAGAAAGTGGCGCCACCTTAGCGTTAGCGAACAAGGAATCCCTGATAGTAGGGGGAGTCTTGGTTAAAGCTGCCTGTCAGCGCCCTGGTCAAATCGTGCCGGTAGATTCTGAACATTCGGCGATTGCCCAAGCCTTAGCTTCCGGTATTCACCATAAGGGGCTAACCAGTGTAAACCAGGATGGACGCAGTGAAGTTAGCCAGATTATCCTCACCGCCTCCGGCGGGCCGTTTCGGGGTAAAAAACGCGCTGATTTAGCAGAAGTAAACGCGCAGCAAGCACTTAATCACCCTACCTGGTCGATGGGACCGGTGGTGACTATTAACTCATCCACCCTGGTAAATAAGGGTTTGGAACTGATAGAAGCTCACCTTTTGTTTGACGTTGCCCCCGAAAGTATTGTGCCGGTGATACACCCGCAATCTATCGTTCATTCCGGGGTAACCTGGCGTGACGGTGCGACAGTTTTACAGGCTTCCCCGCCCGATATGCGACTTCCGATTGCTCTAGGTCTTGACTGGCCGACCCGCTTGGATAACACGGTACCCCCCCTGGATTTCGCTGTGACCCAGCAGTGGCAATTCGAACCGGTAGACCACGAAACCTTCCCGGCGATAAAACTTGCCCGGCAAGCAGTAGCAGCCTCGTCCTCCCACCCGGCGGTTTATAACGCCGCCAATGAAGTATTCGTCGATGCCTTCCTACAAGGACACCTACCCTACCTGCAAATAGTGGATTCTCTAGCGCAAGTATTGTCCGAACATATCGGGGTAGATAATCCAGATTTAGGACAAATTATGACTGCGCAAACCTGGGCGAAAACCAAGGCTCAGGAAATTGTCATGAACGCTAGGTAGGCTATCCCCATGGCATTTATACTTGGCGTACTAATCGTGGTTATCGGGCTAATCATCTCTATCGGTCTACATGAATGCGGACATTTACTGCCCGCAAAGAAATTCGGGGCATTAGTACCCCAGTTCATGATTGGTTTCGGTCCCACCCTGTTCTCGCGCAAACGCGGGGAAACCGAATACGGAGTGAAAGCGATTCTCCTAGGAGGATACTGCAAAATCCTGGGAATGTATGGTCCAGGAAACCTTGACCAGGTGGGATATAAACTTGACGGAAAAAAGCTTACGGTACGTCAGGCGCGCGCCCTAGAACCCGACCAGGCCGATAAACTGGTTCCCACCTGGTCGCAAGAAGCCCGAGACGCCTCACTAGCAGAAATACCTACCGAGAAACGTTCCCGCGCATTTTATAACCTGCCGGTTTCCAGGCGCCTAGTAGTCATGTTCGGTGGGCCGGTAATGAACCTGTTTCTATCGTTCGTGCTGATGGCGATTGCGATGCTGGGAATCGGAATCGCCACCCCCACCACCACCGTAGACAAAGCTGTCTGCCTAAAAGCCGGTCAAGTAGTAGATTGCTCCCAAGCCGGCGCGCAGCCCGCTCCCGCAGCGAAAGCCGGAATAAAACCCGGTGACGTCCTCGTCTCCTGGAATGGAAAAAAGATAAATACCTGGGACGATTTACGCCAATATGCAAGCCAAACTCACGGTGAAGCCACCGTTAAGGTTCGTCGCAACGGACAGACGCTCAATTTTCAGCTCAGCCAAGTAGACGGGAAAGCAGGGCTCTACTCCAAAACTGAACGCGCCAGCA
This sequence comes from Varibaculum sp., assembly GCF_008661855.1. NCBI lineage: Bacteria > Bacillati > Actinomycetota > Actinomycetes > Actinomycetales > Actinomycetaceae > Varibaculum > Varibaculum sp. Next base: position 5,127 of record NZ_RPZY01000060.1, on the reverse strand, counting down.
CCGGGATAGCCACCTACGGGAAAACCATGTGGCAGCTGTTCTACCAAACCGGAGCGGTAGTATTAAAACTGCCGGTAGCAGTGTGGAACGTGGGGATATCGGTATTCACCGACACTCCTCGCGATAGCGCCGGAATCATGTCTGTTCTGGGAGTAGGCAGAATCGCAGGAGAAATCGGATCTGCGCCCTCAACCCAGGTAACCCTGGCAGATCGCGCCGGAGGGTTGCTTTCCCTGTTAGCTTCCCTAAATATGGCACTATTCGTGTTTAATCTGATTCCGCTACCTCCTCTAGATGGTGGTCATATTGCCGGTGCTTGTTGGCAAGGAATCAAAAACACCTATGCGAGACTCCGTTCTCGCCCTGCCCCCGGTCCGATTGATGCCGCGAAAGCCGTTCCCTTAACCTATCTGGTAGCAGGGCTGCTAATCGCTATGACCGTGCTGCTTATGGTGGCAGACGTTACTGACCCGATTCGCTTACCGTAACCGACCGGTTTAGAACTAGGGTTTACGCCCCGAGCGCGTAATAATAGAAACGTGAGTGTTGAACTAGGAATGCCGGAAGTAAAGCCCGCGGGTTTCCCGCGAAAAAAAACTCGCAAGATTCGTTGCGGAAACGTAGAAATTGGGGGAGATGCCCCGATTAGCGTACAGTCCATGTGCACCACCAAAACCACCGATATTGGTGCCACCTTGCAGCAAATAGCGGCTCTAACCGCAGCCGGGTGCGATATTGTGCGGGTAGCCTGCCCCAGCGCTGATGATGCGGAGGCTCTGCCGGTAATCGCCCAAAAATCTACTATTCCAGTAGTCGCCGACATTCATTTCCAGCCCAAATATGTGTTCGCCGCGATTGAAGGCGGGTGCGCTGGGGTACGGGTTAATCCCGGAAATATCCGTAAATTCGATGACCAGGTAGAAGAAATCACCAAATGCGCCCGTAAACACGGCACCGCCCTGCGGATTGGGATAAACGCCGGTTCCCTCGATCCACGAGTAATGGCGCGCCACGGGAAAGCCACCCCGGAGGCTTTGGCAGAATCCGCGGTTAATGAGGCACGCCTGTTCGAGCAATACGATTTTCACGACTTCGCAATCTCGGTTAAACACCACGACCCGGTAACTATGATTCGCGCCTACGAATTGCTTAGTGAAATGGGGGATTGGCCGCTGCACCTGGGGGTAACCGAGGCCGGTCCGGCTTTCCAAGGAACTATCAAATCGGCTACTGCTTTCGGGGCACTGCTGCGTCAAGGTATCGGGGATACTATCCGAGTGTCGCTATCTGCTGATCCGGTGGAAGAAATAAAAGTCGGCATTGAAATCCTGCAATCGATGGGGCTAAAAGAACGCACCCTAGAGATTGTTTCCTGCCCGTCTTGCGGGCGCGCCCAAGTTGATGTTTACAAGTTGGCAAACGCCGTTACTGATGCCCTAAAAGACGAAATTAAAGTGCCGCTGCGAGTAGCGGTAATGGGGTGCGTTGTAAACGGGCCTGGCGAGGCGCGCGAGGCCGACTTGGGTGTAGCCAGCGGTAACGGCAAAGGCAAGATCTTTATCAAAGGCAAAGTGATCAAGACGGTTCCCGAGGAGGAAATCGTGCCTACCTTGATTGCGGAGGCGCACCGCCAAGCTGAGCTACTAGGTCTAGAAGAAGGCTCCGGCGAGGTTGAGGTAACCGTCTAGTTTCGTTAGGCAGGAGTGGGAAAAGCGCTCGGGGGACCCCGGTGAGCCTTGCAAAAAAAGACAAGGGCGTGTTTGGAACTTTCTAATTGGGAACGTATCCGATTCTGAAGGTAATGGTTAATAGCGTGTCCCCTCTCGCATCTTTTCCCACTCCTGCGTAAAAAATCTAAGAGCCTAGTAGCGCGCGTGAGTAGATTTTGCCTCGCGCCCCGAAATCCGGAAAATGCTTTGGCATTTTCACGGATTTAGTGCCTTATGAATTACAGATTTTTAGATTTGTTACCGGGTATCCGATTTAGGGAGCCTTGGTGGCTAGGGTGTCTACCCTTCGGCATAAATCCACTCACGCGCTTAACCCAGCTGCCTTTTTATATTGTTCTTCCGTGACGCTTCTTGCAGGAAGATAGTGTCTTGCAAAATCTTCAGCGGCGCTGAAAGTGGTCATAAGGTTGGTTTCTATCACCGTAACCCCGAGCGCGAGAGAGAAGTTTTATCCGAGTCGGCTAGGCGGGCGTAAAACTCGCAACTGCCCGTGGGCAGTTGCGAGTTTTTGGGCAGGAGGAAAAACTTCTCTCTCGCGCGGACTTATCTCAGAGAACATTTACAAGATTCCTGCGAGGCGGGCGCGGTTTAGGTTCCTATGCATCATCTACTAAACTGGCGAACGTGGCTTACAATATGTCTAAATATTTTGTTAGAACTCTGCGGGAAGACCCGGTCGATGCCGAAGTGGATTCCCATAAACTACTGGTACGCGCCGGTTATATTCGCCGCGCCGCACCCGGGATTTACACCTGGACCCCGCTAGGGCTACGCACCATTCGGCGCGTAGAGCAGGTAGTACGCGAAGAAATGGATCGGATTGGCGCACTCGAAGTGTCTTTCCCCGGTTTATTACCGCGCGAACCCTATGAAGCAACTAACCGCTGGGAAGAGTTCGGCTCGTCCTTATTCAAGCTGCAAGATCGTAAAGGTGGCGACTATCTGTTAGCTCCCACTCACGAAGAAATGTTCACCCTGCTGGTCAAAGACTTTTATTCTTCCTATAAAGACCTGCCAGTCGTCCTCTACCAGATAAAAGAAAAATACCGAGACGAAGCACGTCCTCGGGCAGGACTAATCCGCGGGCGCGAATTCATTATGAAAGACGCCTATTCATTCGCCCTCACCGCCGAGGGATTAGAAGAATCCTATCAAGCTCAACGCCGCGCCTATCAGCGTATTTATTCTCGTCTCGGGTTGCAATACGTTATTTGCTCCGCAATGGCGGGGGCTATGGGAGGCTCGCGCTCCGAAGAGTTCATCTTCCCCTGTGCCATTGGGGAAGATACTTTCGTACGCTCCGAGGGCGGCTATGCAGCCAATGTGGAGGCAGTAACCACAATTCCCCCGGAGCCGAAAGATTATTCGCTACTTCCCGCCGCGATTGAGCGTGAAACTCCGGGTGCGCACACCATAGAGGAAATAGTTGCCTATTCAAATCAGCATTTCCCGCGCGAAGATGGCAGGGAGTGGACTAAAGCAGATACTTTGAAAGCCTTCATGGTGACCGCTACTTATCCCGATGCTAAACGGGAAGTTCTACTGCTCGCAGTACCTGGTGATCGTGAAATCGATATGAAACGGCTAGAGGCTTCCCTAGGGGCAGAAGTCGAGATGGCCAGCGAAGCAGATTTGGCGCCCTATCCGAGCATTGTTCCCGGATTTACCGGTCCTACCTGCGCCGGTCCAGACCATCCAGACCGAAAAATTGACGAGGACGGAAATATCTCTGGCAGTCCCCGCTGCCTGCTAGATCCGAGAATCGTTGAAGGAACCGAATGGATTGCGGGTGCTGGAAAAGAGGATACCCATATTTATCATTTGGTAGCCGGTAGAGACTTCCGCGCTGACGGGTTTGTCGAGGCAGCTGAAGTGCGTGATGGAGATTTAGCTCCTGACGGCTCAGGGCAGTTACAAACTGCGCGTGGGATTGAAATCGGGCATATCTTTGCTCTAGGAACCAAATATGCGAAAGCCCTAGGACTGAACGTGCTAGATGAAAATGGGAAATCCCAGGTAGTTACGATGGGTTCCTACGGTATTGGGGTTTCCCGCGTAATGGCCGCTATCGCGGAAGAATACCATGACGAGGTCGGGCTGAAATGGCCAACCAATGTGGCTCCTTTCCAAGCCCATGTTTTGGTTACCGGCAAAGACGAAGAACTATTTGTCGCCGCAAAAACCCTAGGAGATGAGCTCACGGCAGCCGGTATTGATACTTTAATTGATGACCGCAAGCGGGTTTCTGCCGGGGTAAAGTTCAAAGATGCGGAACTACTAGGAATGCCCTGGCTAATAGTGGTAGGACGAGGGTTAAAATCCGGGAATGTGGAAGTGCGTTGCCGCGCCGATGGTACTCGAGAAGAAATCCCATTAGATCAGGCAGTAGAGTTTGTGAGTGCCAAAGTGCGCTCCGATTTAGAGGACGCATTTGCGCGGGCAGAAAAAGTAGTGCCCGCTTCGCTCGCGGCAACCGGCAGCCTTGTAAACAATGGAAACCAGGAGGAATAAATCGTGGCATTTCGAGACATTAGGGTTATCGGTGACCCGGTTTTGCGTACCCCTTGTGAGCCGATAACGGAAATAGATGAACGAGTGAAACAACTGGTAGAAGATTTATTAGAGACTGTTGATGCCGATGGGCGTGCCGGTCTAGCGGCCAACCAAATTGGGGTAGGGCTGCGCGCTTTTTCTTGGAACATCGATGGGGATGTGGACTACATTCTTAATCCCCGTCTGGTAGAGGTTTCAAAGGACGAATATCAAGACGGCGACGAGGGTTGCCTGTCGGTTCCCGGCTTGTTTTTCCCCTGCCAGCGTGCCTGGTATGCCCGCGCCGAAGGGATTGACCTTGATGGCAAGCCGAAAGTGGTCGAGGGGGAAGAACTAATGGGACGTTGTATCCAGCATGAATGTGACCATCTTGATGGTCATCTCTATCTTGATCGCCTGGATCGACTCACCCGTCGGAAAGCCTTTAAAGCAATCCGCGAAAAGGGTCTGTAGCTGAGCCTGGGCGCGCGAGGACAAACCCAGTCCTCGCGCGTCTACCCAAGTCCCTCTCGCAGCTTTCCCCGACCTCGACCTGTGCTATGAGTCTGATGGATGTGGGTGCGGGGGCGGTTTTTGCCTCGCGCCCCGAAATCCGTGAAAAGTGCTTTGCATTTTCACGGATTTAACGCCTTAAGATTTACAGAATTTTAGATTTATTACCAGGCATCCGATTCTAGGGGATCTGGTGTCTACCCCTCGGCATAAAACCGCTCTCCGCACTTCCTGTACTTACTCTCGTATCTTTTACCGGCCGTCGCCCTTGATGTTCCGACGGTCTACCCTTCGGAATAAAACCGCCCCCCGCATCTACCTGGATGAAACTTTACCCCTGATTTTCCTGTCT
>NZ_RPZY01000003.1:0-11212 GCF_008661855.1 Varibaculum sp. | reverse complement strand
TTCGCTGGGATTCAGTTCTTATTTACCCCTGATATACTTGAAGCGGGGATACCATCTTCCGGGGCAATGCTGGGATTCAGTTCTTATTTACCCCTGATATACTTGCAGCTCCCAAGCGTCACGCACGGAGGTCGCTGGGATTCAGTTCTTATTTACCCCTGATATACTTGATCTAAGTCATTCATAGTTGCATATTCTGCTGGGATTCAGTTCTTATTTACCCCTGATATACTTGGTCAGGGGTAAATAATCCCAGTTTATAAGGGTTTTTGTACTCATTTTTTCTTAAAAAATTGATAGTTGCTCAGGTTTTTCCTCTGCTTTACTAGGGGTTCCATTGGAAAAATGAAAGGTTCGAGCCCATTGTTTATCCGTTAAGAAGATCATGCGAACGTTTCCTTCGGGGGGAATACCGGCACGAACTTGACCAATGGTGGTTATGTCGCTTAACCCCGCGGGAGTGTACTTGGCATAGACACTGAACTGCACCATGCTGAAACCTAAATCCAATAGCATTCGGCGATATGCGTTTGCTTCGCGCCGGTGGCGGGGGGTATCCACCGGCAAGTCAAACATCACCAGACACCACATGGGATTGTTACTCATGGAAACTACTTAAACCATTTAGGAGGAGAAAAGCTTTTTACTTGACTCTCTACATAAAGTCCAAATAACTGAGCTAAATCCTCAAAAGCGGCAGGAATACCGATGCCGTCATCGCGATACTGGCTACTGGCCGCCGCCACCAGCTCGGCTTTACAATCAGCCGCTGAAGATTTACCGTCCTTTTTAAGGCGATACACCTCGAAATCAATCAACGGTCGAAAGATTTCCATCAAGTCGTCCACCAAGCAAAATAGATTAGCCCGATTGTGATGAAATATCCCCAATGATGGTTCTAAACCGGCAGCTAGCACTGCTCTTATCCCATGACCGCGAACAATCATATAACCATAATCCAACATAGAATTAATGCCATCACCCAAACCTGGCTGACGCGAAAAATCTTTCCCGAACAGCGCAGACCAATAACGGCGGGCAGCTCTACCTTCAGTATTATCTGGATCGCCAGAACGTACTATCTTTACTAATTCCAATAGATTCTTGCTATCTTTAGCTTTCCCACATAGCAGCAGAGTTTTCGCTTGATTTTCTATTTTCCGCTTCACCACTGCTTTCCAGGCGGTTTTTTGTTTAGGAATGCTCATGCCCGCCTGTGCCACCCGCCGCGCCGCCACCCGAGAATGAGGTCGCCATGCAAAGGCTCCTGCCTCGGGAATCCCCCGCCAATCGCAGAGCAAAACACACACATCTGCAGCGGTCAAGCGATGAAGTACAGCTCCGGAGAGTTTAACTCCCATCCCGATAAGGACTACCGCAACATCAGCTACCGGCAGCGCCACCTGTGGTTTATCTTCTGGGTGCAGGACTATAGCTCCTGTTTTAGAGGAAACCACCCCAGAGAACTGGGTTAAATCAATAATCCGCCAGGCAGCCATGGTTTCCCCCTACATAGACCAGCTACTGGGTAGTCGCGAAGAATTATCGCGAATATTTCCAAGCACGTCACGGCGGATTACCCTGGGTTTACAGGTTGAAAAAATCTTATTGATTGCTGGCCACCAACCCCGACCCTGTAAGATTTCCTTGGTTCCCGGCAGCGCATCTTCCGGCACACCTTCTCCCGCCAAATAGAGAGGACGCATCCTAATCTGCCTATTCGTGGGGAATCCATCTACCGACCAATGCAATATTCCAGGATATTCCGACAGTAGCTCTGCAATTGCCCCTTTTCTTTCTGCAGATAAATCCAGTTCCAACTCGTCATCTACTACTAGCCAACCTAAATACTCAGCATTGCCTTCCCGGAAAGCCTCCCGTAACTTCATTTCGGCGTTACGCACCGAAATAGTTTGTTCGGGCAAATCAACCTGAAATAGATCAACCCCAGCTTTATTCGGTAAATCAATCGTAAATACTCTGAGCATGGCATATACCGGTTTCTTACGACCTAGAATTCGATAAATCCGTGCATGATGGATAGAAGTTCCCACCTCGACGCAGCCGCCGCGCACCTTCAACATAGGGGCATTCGTTGGGAAGATTCCAACACTGTCATGTGCAGCAAAATGATTGCCATTAACCACTATTTTTCGTTCCGGATTCGCCGGCAGACCCTCTGCCCACACAAAGTCGGGCAAGCGGGTTAATGCACACCACAAAGCGGGGGTTTCCGCCCGATCAATATCGCTCATCGACCAGGCATCACCCAGGCGTTTACGATGAAGTTTCTTCACTTCCTCATGTAGTTTCCCGTCTCCGAGCCGCAAACGGAAATTAGAGAACACTGGAATCTGGTCATCAGCCAACGCTTGGTTAAAGATTTCTGTCAGATAACGCATCTGCTCCAGCCAAACAGAAAAGATCTTTTGCTGAGCAAAAGTGCTACCATTCCAGCTCTTCCAATTTTGCTCAGCACCAGCCATTATTTGGCCACGCCGAAGGTTCTCTCGCTCTACCAAAGTCTGCGCTACTGCGGGACGCATCATCGCAATAGTGGCGGCATCCATAGCATGATGGCGCCTGTCCAGGCGGGTTTTGCCCCGTCCTCCAATCAAATTAACACGCCCTTCAAAACCTGAAGCTCTGCGAGCAGCTGCAGTAATCGAGCCATTAAACACTCGTACCGTAACTTTATTTTCAGATGTCGTTTTATCCCCTCCGTTAGTGTCATTCTTCGAAGCCAACTGACCTTGCGGGGTGCGATAACGCTGCTCAATCCGATGAGCCAGCTCGCGCGCCATCCAACTTACAGCTTCCATGGAGCGGTTATCAATCTCGGGATCTGCTTTGGTACGCGATAACCTGTCAATCACCCCCGCTCGCAAACGTTTATCATCCTTAACAGAGGTATCGGTAAACCAACCTTTAACCCGAGAAATCGCCTCTTTCTGGCTAACCCCTGGGATATTTGTTTGCGCAGCCCAAACCGCAAAAGGAATATTGCTTTTCTCGTGGTTACACCGCCTACAAACCGCCACCAGATTATCCCTGGTATTTGTAGATCCCACCCCTCGCCGCGGGACGATGTGATCCATCTCTGCAGTGGTAAAAGTAATATGGGTGCCGCAGTAAAGACACTCGCAATGTTGTCGCTGCAGCGCTTGCTGCTTGCGAATCGCAGCGATGCGGGGCAACCCCGAAAGATTCTGGCTCCCCTCTATCTGCTGACGAGCCTCCTCGTTTTTCTTAAAACGTTGCGCTTGGAAACGTTGCAGTTCATTTGCCTTTGCCTTAGACATGAACGCCTCGCGCACGTGCTCGATATTGACCTGTTGCGGAATCCCCCACTCGCCTTCAGCTCGCAGCAACCAGCGATTAACGCCCTTCAAAACCCTGTCCACCACTGGATTACCCACCGGTTCACCCACCGGAACTGCAGGCGGCTTCCACTCCGGCGAAACCCCGAACTCTAGTTCTCGAGCCTGCTGCAAATCGACATTATCGGCTAAAATCCGTTCAGTTATTCGCCCCAAACTCTCTACCGAATAGGCTGCCCTGCCAATCGGGAGCTTCACCGATGACTCCAATTTCTCCAAATCTTCATCATTTAGACTAGCGACAAATTCAGCAGCTATCTGCTCTTCACGGCTACAAGCCTCACCGGGTGAGGAAGCGCGAGATATTTGCTCAATAAACGCACACCTCTCCAGGTAACTCGCTGCACGCCACCACTGTTGCACGGGCTTGATACTGCACTTAGTCAAACGGATATTCGTTTCATCAACCGGCGGAGTGTTCCCCGTTCGCTCCCCATCAGCCGTCATTTTCCCGGTTCCTACCAAATCCTGGCGTTCAATCCCCAAAACTTGAGCCACCTCTATCCAGGTGGGAACCTTCTTACGGTCTGGGTCGCTTAAGAACTTGAACAAGGACGTCGTTTCTTCACCCGTCAAGCGGCGTTCTTTCTGTCCATCCTCGCCCTCGCATATCCGCAGATTAGCGATAATGGTGGCAATTCGATAACGCTGAAAAGCCGGATGAGCCTTTTCCGCGCGTTCTAAATGCTCCTGCCCTGGCAAAGCATCTTTCCCCACCTTTTCGGCGGCACTACCTTTGGGTGATTTTGCGGCGAAAACCTTATCGATTAACTGATTGCCTAAATCTTCGCTTATTTTCTGACGGGAAAATATCTTTTTAAGCTCTGCAGCGTAATCAGTTTGCAGGAGTTTACCAGCTAAAATACCGGCGTCCCCACGTAACTTCTCCCCGCTATCAAGTAGATAAAGCAACTGACCTGGGGTTAATCCCTCGGGCAAAATTCGGCCAGTTTTTTCTGCAACTCGCGACCTCAAAGCAACGACTTCATCGGATTCCGGGTGCGAAACATGTAGACTGCTAACCGATACCCAAGGCGAGCGCCAGCCTCTATGCCGTGCTATATGCCTTATCGCAATTGCCAGTTTTTCCTGGCGTATCCGCTCATCCTCTATATATTCTTCAACAAGTTGAGCGCGAACTTTCCACGGTTCGTGTGGATCTGGATATTTTTCTAAATTTGGCAGCGACCAACCGAGACCAGCCAAAAACTTATCCAACTCCGCGAGTCGTTTACGCCTGTTCCTGATGAGGCGACGCGTTCTGCGAGTTCGTCCCGAAATAGCCTTCCGAGTTTCCTGAGTTTTACCGCCATCTTTACCGACCCCAGCATCGTGTAGCAGCACTGAAAGATTTAGAAATGCAATCGGATTGTCGTCATCATCAATCTCAAGAGCACAAAACCCAGTAGAGTTCCGCCCCACATCAATACCAATCCGATAACGCCGCTTATCTTTAGGGGTATTTTCCTTGTTGTTCATAGAACCAGGATAAACAAATTACATGACTAAGTGGGAGAAAACACACTTCCACCTCAAAAGATGAGGTGGAAAAATAGCCAAAAGGCTGAGCATTCAACTTCGCTAACGAGGCGAAGCTTACTGAGATTCAGTTCTTTTTAACTCTAAGGCGTTAAGCAAAAAAGTGCAAGCAAATCGGGAAATAACTCCCTGAAACACCCTCCCGGTGTATTATCACCCTCCAGATGCGGGTAATAGGCGCGATTACTTGCTGATTCTGCGAAAGCGGGAGGGTGAAACGTATCGGGAGGGTAAAACGGGTTAGAACCCCGCCGGACTTAACTGAAAAGTAGCAAGAAAAGGCTGCTACCCCTGAGACGTTAAAAACAAGAACTAAACGGAGAAATAAAGAAAATATATACCCCTAAAAGATACTGTAACAAGGGGTTTTAAGCTCCCCCAACTGGACTCGAACCAGTAACCCTTCGATTAACAGTCGAATGCTCTACCATTGAGCTATGGGGGATTAACCTAGATAAGCCTACCGTGAGAGGGCGCAAACCACCTAATCCTCAAAGCGGACAGTTACCCCCAATTTTTGTTCCCATTCACGCACCGCAGAACGCAAATATTGCTGGTCAGCATAATTTTCAAAACTAGATATAGGTGGATAGAGGTATAAATTGCGGTTATCATCACGCAAAATCTGTGCGGTAACTCTCTGCCTTGAGGGTAGCTGCAAAGGAGTGGCAAACACCTGGGTCTCACTTAACGCTTCCCGGATAATGTCCATAAAGCCATACCCAGGAGCCTGAGCCGGATAAATCAACAAATCCTCGCCCTCGTGGAAAACTATACGGAGCGTGCCATTTTCACTGTCCCAGCGCGCGTTAGCAATCTGATACCACCCGTAGCGCTGCACCTGCGCCTCACTCTCACACCCCCTATTTTCCCCACAATCAATAACGAATAACGCCCGCATGGTCACCAACAGGAAACGATTCGAATCAATAAGCAGGAAATCAAAAACTCGATCTGAGGACGTCAGGCAGGACTGGACTGCCGCGGGAACCTTTTTGCGCCGTAACCTACTAAAAATAGCCATCACCACCACCCTAAACTATCTTTTCCCTCTAAGCAGCAGACATCTCTTTAGGATACCGGCTTTAGCAACCGCTTACACCAGCCTAAATAACTGCAATTAAATAATCCGCCAACAATCCGGTAGGCTAGATTCGCCCCGTTAGCTCAGTCGGTTAGTAGCAGCGAACTCATAATTCGTTGGTCGCGGGTTCGAGTCCCGCACGGGGCACTCTGTGTCCTCCCCCTATAAAAGGGGGATTCAAATCCCTTATTCCGCCACCACGAACCGGGAATTAACCTTAGGGCACTAGCCTACAAAGCACCCCCTGACAGGGATGCTCCGCATTCACCAGCCCCTACCCCAACCCTTAGGCACGTAAAGTTGCCTTGAACTTCTTGGCAGTAGTCTTGATAATCCGGTTGCGTACCGCCTGAATCTCGTCGGCACTGAGCGTGCCCTCGGCGGAGCGAATCTTCAGCGAGAACGCCAAGGATTTCTTGCCCGCGCCCAGTTGTTCCCCACTGAAAACATCAAATAAGCGCACGTCTTCCAGCAAGTCGCCAGCCTGTTTTGCAATCACCTGCTGCACGTCCACTGCCGGAATATCACTATCCACCACCAAGGCAATATCTTCTTTTGCAGGCGGGAAAGCAGAAACCGGTTTCACCTGCAAATCTTTCTTCGGCATTGCTTCAGTAAACTTCTCGAAATCAATCTCGAAAGCGCACGCTGTCTCGGGTAGACCAAAGTTACGGCAAACTGCCGGGTGTAGTTGCCCTGCCAAACCAACACAGGCACCCCGCACCACTATCCGCGCGCACCGTCCCGGATGGAACGGCGCGACTGCTTCGGGAGAGCCCGGCTCACCCATCATATTGTCTTTAGCTAGGCGCTGGCGTCCATCTTTACCCTGCACTCCCATCGGTACCGCCAAAGTCTGCGCCACCGTGCGCACAAATGCGACCGCATCAGCCCAATCATATAGGCGACCAGAACCCAAAGCCCCCGGAAGTTCCGCAAAACCGACCAACACCCCGGCGATATGTTCCGGTTGGTAGGGAACCCCTTTAACGAGGGCGCGCTGTTGGTCAGGATTCGGTTTCTCTGCTACCCCGAAAGAACCGGTGAGTTCAGTCCCCATTCCGCGGGTCACCAAACCGGTCTCAAATATCGCACACTGCTCATTGCCCCGCGCGATATTACGCCGGGCTACCGCCAGCAAAGTATCTAATAAGGAGGTGCGCAGTAAGGGCTGGTCATCGGCGAGCGGGTTAGCTACCCGCACCGCTTTCCTCCGCACATCCTGCTCTCCTAGCAGTTCGCTATCAAACACGTCCTCGGCAATAAAAGGATAGGACAGCACCTGCACCAGTCCCCCCTGTGCCAATGCGCGAGCCGTATCTCGGCGAGCCCGCTGCTTAGGGGTGTATCCGCGCCCAGCAATCGGGCGCGGCCTGCGCGAAGGAATCGTGTCATAGCCAGCCAGTCGGGCAATTTCTTCAACCAGGTGCGCCGATCCGGTCAAATCTGGGCGCCAAGACGGAGGCCTAGCAATCACGTTGCCGTCCTCTAAGCGCACTTTGCAGCCAACAGCTTTCAGCAACCCGGTTATGGTTTCTTGATCGTATTCCACCCCGGTTAGCCGTGCGGGTTCATGTAGCGGCATTACAATCTCCGCAAACGGCTTAGTGTTATTGAGGTCGCTGACCCGCCCACTGGCGCTGCCACCACCGTATTCCACCAGAATATCCACTACCCGTTGCGCTGCTACCGGAGCGATTTCAAAATCAACTCCGCGCTCAAAACGCTTGGAGGCTTCCGTAGGCAGCTTGTGACGGCTCGCAGAACGAGAAATCGAAATAGACTCAAAATGAGCTGCCTCTATCAGCACATTTACTGTACTGTCGGTTACCTCCGTAGAAGCCCCCCCCATGATACCCGCCAGGCCCAGCACCCGGGAGCCTTCCGCGCCCTCTGGGGAGTCAGTAATCAACAAATCCCCAGAATCTAGGGGGCGCTCCACATCATCAAGCGTAGTTAGTTTTTCTTCCGACCTAGCCCGCCGAACCACAATCGGCTCACATACTTTATCCAGGTCATAGGCGTGTAAAGGCTGCCCCAAATCCAGCATCACATAGTTGGTGGCATCTACCGCCAGGGAAATTGAGCGCATCCCGGCCTGCTCTAGGCGGCGCACCATCCAATCCGGGCTGGCAGCTTGCGCATCAACGCCAGTCACAATGCGGGTAACGAAACGATCGCACCCAACTTTGCCATTAACGCCAGCATCATCTGCGATTTTCACCGAGAAACCATCGTCACTGACCGCCGGGAGTGCCCCGGAAGGAAGGTTTTCCGCCAACCCCAGGTCGGTGAACTTAGCCCCGGTGGAATGGGCGTATTCGCGCCCTACCCCGCGCATCGCGAAACAGTAGCCACGATCGGGGGTGATGTTTATTTCTAGGGTTTCCTCGCCTAATCCCAGCAGTTCAATCACCGATTCACCAGGGGCGGGTAGCTCCCCGGCTGCGGCTTTCTCGGGAAGCAACTGGTCGAGGACGATAATGCCGTTATGGTCTTCACCAAGCCCCAGTTCCCGCTGGGAGCAAATCATGCCGTCAGAAATATGCCCATAGGTTTTACGCTGCGCAATCTGGAAATCACCCGGTAGAACCGCTCCTGGCAGGGAAACTACTACCAAATCCCCGACCTTAAAATTGTGGGCACCACAAATAATTCCCCGACTGGGCAACTCGGAAGGTTCTTTCCCAGTGCCCGGAGCATCATTAAACTGACCAACATCTACGCGGCAATAATTAATGACTTTTCCATTGGATTGCTCCTTGGCATCCAGGGTGAGGACGCGTCCAGCTACCAGCGGCCCAGTTACCGAAGCCGGGTGAATGGTTTCTTCTTCTAAACCAACTTTTACCAGGTCGCTAGAGAGTTGTTCCACGGTAGTGCCGGGAATAATCTCGACGTGATCTTTTAGCCAATCAAGCGCTACAAAAGGCATTATTAGTTTCCTCTCCCGGTGGTGCCGAATTGTTTTGAAAATCGCACGTCGCCCTCAACAATGTCGTGCATATCGGTGATGCCGTGACGCAGCATCAGGGTGCGTTCTACCCCCATCCCGAACGCGAACCCGGAATACACATTCGGGTCGATTCCGCAGGCTACAAGCACATTCGGATTAACCATGCCGCAACCTCCCCATTCTATCCAGCCCGGGCCACCTTTCTTTTGCGGGAACCACAAATCCATTTCCGCACTGGGCTCGGTGAAAGGGAAAAATGAGGGGCGCAGCCGGGTTTTAGCTTCCATCCCGAACATGGATTGCGCGAAATGATCGAGAGTTCCTTTCAGGTCAGCCATGGTTAAGCCCTTATCAATCGCCAGCCCTTCTACCTGGTGGAATACCGGAGTGTGGGTGGCATCTAGTTCATCGGCGCGGAATACTTTACCGGGGCAAGCGATATATACCGGCACTCCCCTCCCTAACATTACCCGTGCCTGAACTGGGGAAGTGTGGGTACGCAGCACCAGATTTCCCTCGCCCGAAGTTTCAGCCCCCAGGGAACGACCGTCAATATACAGAGTGTCTTGTTCTCGGCGTGCCGGGTGATCAGGGTCAATGTTTAGAGAATCAAAGTTGAACCATTCGTGTTCAACCTCTGGACCTTCCGCGATTTCCCACCCCATAGACACGAAAAAGTCAGAAATATCTTCCATCAAGGTTTCCAGGGGATGGCGAGCACCAAGAGGGTAACGTGCTACCGGCTGGGTTACGTCCAGAGCTTCCGCTGCCAAGGTTTGGGCTTCCTTTTTCTTTTCGAGGACGCAGCAACGCTCATCATAGGCCGAGTGCAGCTGTTTCTTGGCACCACCCAGGTTCTTTCCAGCCTGGGCTTTATCGGCTTTATCTAGGTTACGAATTGCCCGGTTAGCCAGGATTATCGGGGAATTTTCACCTAGGTGAGCCGTACGCGCCCTTTTCAATTCTTCTAAAGACTGGGCGGCTGCAAAATCCTTTTTACCTGCGGTAACTGCCTTGAAAATCCCTTCTTGGTCTAGAGGGGAGATAGGTGGGGTCGCGTCAGACACAGATTCACCTTTCGTCACTGTTTTTCTCGCTTTTATTACACTCTAGTTGCCTAGCAAATCCAGAGGTAATTTAGACCCACGAACCGATACTTCCTCCAAATATTCCCTTGCCTAACAGATTTATAGACCAACATACTGAGCAGGAACGACTGGAATATGTAAAATAGATTAGGGTTCTTAATAAAGGAGGCATTTTGGCGACTCTAGCTGGAAAAACGAAAGTAGCTATCGTTGCGCCCTGCACAGATATCGGCGCCATTAATTCTGCTCTCCTACGCAATATCACCAGTTTGCTAATTAAGTCGGGAATTGGGGTTTTTGGGACAGTCCATCTTGAAGATTATCCCGAAAATCTGCTCTCCACGGTAAAAGCTAATGATACTGCGATTTTGCCTCTCCTGCCTTTAGACCAAAAAGTTCTTGATGAACTGGATAAATCTGGAGCAAAGGTTCTAGATTCAGTAATGCAGGGAACTGACCGGCATAATCCCGCCAGCTTAATGACTTTCGAGCTGGTAAAAATCCAGGTACAGGCATTAGCGGCTCGTAATCGCAAGAATCTAGCGTTCGCTCATTGGCGGCGCGCCAAATATCCTGACGAAGCCGCGACTGTTTATTATTTCTTTGCTCAGATGGCTTGCCAAGCGGCGGGTTTACCTGCCCCAATCCAATTGGCATTGCCGGAAGATCCGGCAAACATTCCCTCCTATATGTTGAGAGCGTTTCAAAAGCACCCCAAGCTAGACGGGTTTTGTGCGGTTGGCGATATGACTGCTATGGCAATCGTGCATGGTCTGCGCGAATGCGGGAAAATGGTTCCTCAAGATGCCTCGGTTGTGGGTGGCTACGATTCGCCCTCGGGCAGGGTTTCTCACCCCGCTATTTCCTCAGTAATGGTTGATACTCACACCCTGGCATACAAGGAAATAATGCATATTGCTCAACGTGAGGGCGACAATCTGGATTTAGGGGAAGCTCCCACCGGGCAGATTTTGCAGTACGTTGCTCGCGAATCTGTCTAGGTTTTGCTCGCCCCTGCTATTACATTTCTGCATCTCACCCCGTCCTGGTTTCAATAAACGACTACCGGCAGCTCACGGGTTCCCCTTTTCTGCTAACTGCTTATACAATCCACCACCCCGCGCCCTCTAGCCACTTCCCGCGCCCCGCAACCCCGGTCTTATCG